>JBIIQL010000369.1:0-4408 GCA_044342095.1 Pirellulales bacterium | reverse complement strand
AGCGGATCCTCCGCCGCGAGTTCGTCGTCAGCCTGATGCTCGGCGTCCTTCTGGCGATCCCTGGATTCCTCCTCGGCCTCGCCTACGCCCCCGATCCGATGCACGCGCTGGTGATCCCGGCGACGGTCTTCTCCGTCGTCATGGTGGGGTCGCTCGTGGGTTGCGTGCTTCCGCTCGTCTTCCGCTCGCTCGGGCTCGACCCGGCCCTGATGAGCAATCCCTTCGTGTCGGCGATCGTCGACGTGGTGGGGATCGTGATCTACATGGCGGTGGCTACGATTGTCCTCGACTGACCGCCGCTCTCGCCGCGCGGCGATCACGGCGCAGGCGACAGTAAGCCGTCGGCGACCTCTTCGAGGAATCGCGTCAGGCCATCGATATCCTTCAGACGAATCATCGCAGCTGGAGCCGAGTTGCCGATCGCCACCGACAGTCCCCCGAGCTTCTCGGCGGCCCGCATGGCGGGGGCGTCATTCGAGTCGTTGCCGACGAAGACAACCGTCCAGAACGAATGTCCGAGTCTCCTTAGCACCTCGCCCACGGCCGTGCCCTTGTCGTGCATCGCGTCGTGGGCGAACTCTACACCGAGGGCTCCGATGATCACGCCGACAGACGGGTGGCTGCTGCGGATCGTCTCCGCGAGCGCCTTCACGGCGTCCACTGCACCGGGCGCGGCAGCGAGGTGGTGAATGGTGAAGCCGTGTGGCTTGTCCTCGACCCGCACTCCCTCAAGACCGGCGACCCCCAGCCCGGCCGCATTCCTCGCACTCTTGAATGCTTCGCGACTGCCGCCCGCCGGAATGGCGACAAAGCAGGTGCCGTCGATCTCGAATTCGAATCCCCCGCTTCCCACGAGTATGAAACCGGGCACGGCGACGCGTTCGCGGAGGTCATCGAGCGAACGGCCGCTGACGATTCCGACGCGCACGGCGTCGCAATCCGCGAGTCGATGAAGGGCCCTCCTCGTGCTCGCCTCGATCGTTGCATCGCGAGGGTCAGGCACTGTGGGGGCGATGGTCCCGTCGAAGTCCAACAGCAACAGGAACGGATCCTCACGGGACGGCCGTCGTCGGAGGTTGACCGGGAACACGCCTATTTCTTCCCCCGCGCGACGCGACCTCGGTGTGGCCTCAGCGAGTCGAGCCGCGACCGCCCCGCTGACTGTGGGATGTCCGCCATGACATCCGCTGCCCATCGATAGATGTTGTTCTCCTCGACCTGGCGGCGGAGTCTCGCCATCCTCGCCTGCCGCTCGGCGAATGGCATCGCGGCGGCATCGCGGATCGCGTCGGCGAAACCCTCCGTGTCGTAGGGATTGATCACGAGTGCATCGGTCAAGTGCTGGGCGGCACCGGCGAACTCCGAGAGCACGAGGCAGCCGTCGCCGGACTCCTTTGCCAGGATGTACTCCTTCGCGACAAGATTCATGCCGTCGTGCAGCGAACTGACGATCGCCATCGAGGCCATCGAGAGAAACGCATGGACGGTCTGAGCATCGTGCTGATCGACGAACAGATGAACGGGCCTCCAGTTCCCGGTTCCGAATTCACGGTTAATCGACTCGGACTGGGTGACGATCTCCTCCAGGTGGGCACGGTAGCGGGCAAGATGCATCCGGCTCGGGGCAGCAAGTTGGACGAGGCTCACTCGCCCACGGTATTCGGGATACTTCTGGAGGAAATGAGCGAAGGCTCGCAACCGCTCCGGAAGCCCCTTCGTGGAATCGACACGGTCAACCCCCACGGCCACGTCGACACCCTCGAGCCCGTGCTCTCGGCGAAGACCGTCGAGTTTCACTCGCAGGGCGGCGCCGGTCGCCATACCACGCTCGGACCAAGGCTGGACACTGATCGGCTGCGGACGGATGCGGGTGGTGCGTCCGTTCATCTCGACAGCACCGTGATCCCGATCGATTCTGGCCTCAACCAACCTCTCGAGACTATCCGTGAAGTTGTTGCAGTATTGCTGGAGATGGAACCCGATGGTGTCGGCACCGAGCATGCCGTGGATGATTTCTTTGTGCCACGGACAGATCCGCACGGCCTCCGCGCTCGGCCAGGGCACGTGCCAGAACAGCGCCACACGGATGTCGGGGCGAGCCTTCCTGATCATCCTCGGCACAAGCGCCATCTGGTAATCCTGCACGAGGACAACCGCGTCGCCACCGACTATCTCGTCGAGTGTCGCCTCGGCGAAACGGCGGTTCACGGCCACATAGCGTTCCCAGTCCGATGTCCGGAAAACCGGGCGGTCGTGGGCCATGAGGCACATTGGCCAGATTGCGTCGTTGCAGCAGGAGTAGTAGGCATCCGACTCGTCTGGCGAGAGCCAGATCCGCCGTAACGTGTAGCGGCTCTGGCCTGGAGGCACCGTCAGTCTGCCGTCCGCATCGGCGGTCTCCCTGTCCATGTCGCCGGTGCCGTGTGCCACCCACGTGCCGCCGCAGGCCTGAAGTACTGGATCGAGCGCCGTGACCAATCCGCCCGGCGGCGAGATTACGCGTGCGGCGCCGTCACGCGAGACGTGCATGTAGGGCTCACGACTGCTCACCACGACGAGTTGGTTTCCGGTGCCAAGGCAGTCGAGGGCATGGTCGCGCAGTCGCTCCTTCGTCCACACCCGATCCGAACGTACTGCCCTGCGGGCAACGTCGACGTTCGTCGTCTTAGCGGCCCTATAGGATGCGGCGAGTTGATGGCTCTCCCTCACCAGTGGGCGGGATGGGAGGTGAGGGGGCGGGGTCTCCGCGATGTCCTCCGTTCGTAGTCGCCGCATCCAGTCGGCCAGATTCGTGAGCGGGAGATCGTAGACCAACCAGGTCATCCCGGAGATGAGGACGACCAGCAGGAGCGTGGTCATCACGACGACGAGCAATCCTTCCGCGAGGCGATCCCGGGCCCTGTCGTCGACGAATGCAACATCATGGACCACGACGAAAGAGCCCGCCATGCTGCCGTCTTCTCGTAGCATTCGCTCCACGCGAACGCGGAGCCGCGATCCTTCGGACGTTGTCGTGGCGTTGATCTCCTGATCGGTGAGCGGCATTGAGCCGACGATCGCCGAAAGGGCCCCAAAATGATCACGGACGCGATCCCCGGCGGCGAGCGGACGGCCCTCCGCGTCGTACACGATGATCCCGACGAGCCGGCTGTATCCGTCGACGCGTTTTCCCAGGCGAGCAGCCACCTGTTCTGACGGTCCTCGCAGTGAGTCCTGCACCGTGTAAGAGAGCACGTGCGCAAGCGCCCGCGCGCGGCGGTCGATGTCGTCAATATCGATCGCTCGCTCCCGCTCCACCTGCCGCCAGACATAGGCCGTCGCGAGGACGCCGATAATCGACGCTACGAACACGCCGGCTCGCATCGAGCGGGTACCATCCCTCGCCAGGCTCCGGAACATCATGCTCACCTCCTGGGCGCGGTGCCGCGTCCCGGCTTCATGCTATCAAACCGTCGCGGACACACGGGTGGGCAGGGGGTCTGCGCAAGCGATGAAGGCGGGGTGATCTACCCCAGCTTCCGGTCGACTGCGTCGGCGACGCGCCGGCAGACGGCCATCATCTTTTCAAACGCGGGGATGTCGAGCGTCTGCCCGCCGTCGCTCGCCGCCCGCTTCGGATCGGGATGGACCTCGACAATCAGCCCGTCGGCGCCGGCTGCCACGCTCGCCGCCGCCATGCTCGTGACGAGATTTGCATGCCCCGTGCCATGGCTCGGATCGACCACCACCGGGAGGTGGGTGCGAGCTTGGAGCCAGGGGACGGTCGCCAGGGGGAGCGTGAAGCGGGTGTGCGATTCAAACGTCCGGATGCCGCGCTCGCAGAGCATCACCCGCATGTTGCCGCCGTCGAGGATGTATTCGGCGGCGAGGAGCAATTCCTCGACCGTCGCCGACGGCCCGCGCTTGAGCAAGACCGCGACGTCCGTCTTTCCGACCGCCTCGAGGAGGCGGTAGTTCTGCATGTTGCGGGCGCCGATCTGGAGGACGTCGGCATACTTGGCGACGAGTGCCACGTCCTCCGACGCCACCACCTCCGTGACCACCGCCAGCCCCGTCTCGGCCCGGGCCTCGGCAAGCAGTTCGAGCCCCTTCTCTTTGAGTCCCTGGAAGCTGTAGGGGCTCGTCCGCGGCTTGAAGGCGCCGCCGCGGAGCCCGGTGGCACCGGCTGCCTTGACGGCCTTCGCCGTGGCAACGATCTGCTCTGAACTCTCCACCGAGCAGGGGCCGGCGATCACGCCGACATGGCCGCCGCCGACGGCCAGCGGCCCCGCCCGGACGATCGTCGGCGTCGGCTGGACCTCGCGGCTGGCCACCTTGTAGGGGGCGAGGATCGGCATCACCGTGGCGACGCCGGGAAGTGTTTCGAGCCCTGATCCGACGATGTCGCGCTCGTCGCCGACGACGGCCA
>JBIIQL010000368.1:0-4412 GCA_044342095.1 Pirellulales bacterium | reverse complement strand
GAACCTCCGCGACATCCGCCCCAGGATCGACCGGTCTCGACGCGCAGCATCGGAGCGCTCCTCGGAATGGCCCGGTCAACCCCCGGGCGACGATTGCCGCGACCCCGTCGGCGGCTCAAGCTCCACATTCTATTCGCGGCACGGCAGTCCCGCATGCCGAGCTTGGTCGCCGGGGGCATAAGCCAGTCGAGGGCGCGGTCCTGTCCACAGCGATTGATGCGGGACGTGAGTGCGCCTCGGCCTTTTCAGAGCGAGCTCCCGCCGCCGGGGAGTCGGCGGCGGAGGAAGTGCATTCGTTGTTCGAGCGGCATGGCGAGCCGGCGACGGATGAGATCGTCGAGCTGCCGGTCGCTCTCGCGGGCGAGGGCAGCTAGGGCGCGGCGACGGGTTGCGGAGAGCTGTTGCTGTTGGGGTTTTCGCGGGGGCATGTCAGGATCCGCGCCGACGGGGTGAGGAACGTTTCTTGGGAGCAGGGGGCGTGACCGTGGACGCGAGGGCCTGCAGCGTCCGTTCGAGCACCGGCAGCACTGCGAGATCGCGATCCCGCCCTGCGGCCCGCTTGCTGGCGATGATGTCTTCGAGCGACGCGACGAGGAGCGCGTAGCCGTGTGGGGAATGTTTGACCGCCCTCGCCCGCAGCCCCTCGAACGACCGGACGCCGTGGATCGCCGGCATGAAGTCTGCCTGCAACCCGGTGGCATCATCGACCATCCGATAGAGATTCGAGACGGGATAGTAGGGGCGGAGGATCACCGCCCCGAGTGCCGAGGCCACCGTTTTGAGTTTGCGGAGATTCGTGGGGGTGGCTCGAAACATAAAGTCGAAGTCGAGCGTCGTCACCGGTGCGCCGTGGATCGCCGCGGCGGCATTCCCGATCAGGACCGTCTCGAGCCTGGCGGCATCGAAGGCTTTCAGCAGGCGGACGAGGAGGGGGGCTGCATCCATCCCCCGATCATACCGGGCTGAAATGGCTGCCGGGAGACGTTTGCGGGCATGTGGGGCCGCTTCCCGGAATCGATGTCCCCAGGCAAAAGCCATAGCCGCTCGGAGCGGGCGGGGAGTAGGCTCACTTCCGGAGGCAGTGGGGCATGGAACACACGATCATCGGTAATCCCGACCGGGGGAATGTCAGCTTCACGCTCGCTGCCGGCGAATCGGTGATCGTCGAAGCCGGCTCGATGAGCTTCATGACCGCCGGGATGACCGTGAAGCCGCGGCTCATCGGTGGCTTGCTGACGGCCGTCAAACGGAAGCTCCTCGGCGGCGAATCGCTTTTCTTGAGCGAGTATTCGACCGCCACCGCCGGGGCGATCGCGATCGCCCCCGCCTTCCCCGGCACGGTCCTCTGCAAGGAGCTGCGCGGAGCGGGGGATGCCGTGCTCCTCGCGGCCGGCTCGTTTCTCGCCTCCGGCCCCGGCGTCACGCTCACCACCGAATATGGCGGTGGCCGGTCGTGGTTTTCAGGCACCGGCCCGTTCATCCTCCGGGCCACTGGCTCAGGTCCCGTCTTCTTCAGCGCCTACGGCGCAATCGTCGAGCGCGACGTGAAGGGCGCACTCACGGTCGACACCGGCCACCTCGTCGCCTGGGAGCCGACCCTCGACTACCGGATCCGCGGCATGGGGAGTGTCAAGAAAACACTCTTCTCCGGCGAAGGGCTCGTGATGTCGTTCACCGGCTCCGGGCGAATCTTTCTTCAGACACGACAGCTGGGGGGCTTCGTCCGCTGGCTCGCCCCCTTCTGCCAAGGTTAGCGAGAAGACCCCATGCACATCGCGCTCTCAAAAGGAGGTCTGTTCTCGCGGGCGCTCGTCTCTCTGGAGCCGGGGGAAAGGTTTGTCTCCGACGCCGGGGCGATGATCCGCGCGTCTTCGAATATCGACATCGACGTCACGACCGGCAGCCGCGGCAAGGGAGGGATCCTCGGCGGGCTCGGCCGGCTTTTGACCGGCGACACGTTTTTCCTTTCCACCTACGAAGTCACCGACGGCCGGCCGGGTGAAGTGGGGCTCGCGCCAACGCACATGGGAGAGCTGCGCGAGGTGAACGTCTCCCCGGCCGAAGCCTGGCTGTGCGCGGGGGGAAGCTTCCTCGGCGCCGCAAGCACGCTCACGATCGACACCCGGTTCCAGGGGCTGCGGGGTCTGCTCGGGGGCGAGTCGCTCTCACTCTTGCGCGTCAGTGGCTCTGGGGCGCTCCTCGTCTCGGCGCTCGGCATGCTCACGACCATGGAGGTCGACGGCGAACTGATCGTCGACACCGGCCACCTCGTCGCCTTCACCGAAGGGCTCGCCTACAGAATCGACAAGGTTGGCGGTGGCTGGATCAACACCTGGCTCTCTGGCGAGGGATTCGTGATGCGCTTCTCCGGGAAGGGGCGGATCATCCTCCAGTCGCACAATCCCACCCGCTTCGGCCAACAGCTCGGGCCCCTTCTTCCGGAGCGACAGGCATGAACCACGAGATCCTCGCTGGCCCGAGCTTCAGCATCCTCGAAGTGACGCTCGCAGCGGGGGAGCGGATCGTCTCCGAAGCCGGGGCGATGGCCTGGATGGATGGGCATGTGAAGACGGAGACGACGACCCGCGGCGGGATCCTCGCCGGGCTGAAGCGGGCGGTGTTCTCCGGCGAGACGTTCTTTCAAAACACCTACGAGGCCGACGGCGGCCCGGCCCGGATCGCCTTCGCACCGGGGATGTCGGGGGAGATCATCCCGTGGGAACTGCGGGGCGAGGATCTTCTCCTCCAGCGCGGGGCGTTCCTGGCGTCGACCGAGGGGATCCGTTGCGAGAGCAAGTCGGAGGGGCTCAAAGGGCTCTTTGCCCAGGGGCTGTTTGTGCTCCGTGCCACCGGCTCAGGGACGATGTTCTTCAGTGGCTATGGGGCGATCGACGAAATCGATCTCGACGGCGGCAGCAGTTACACGATCGACAACGGCTACGTCGTTGCCTGGGAGCCGACCCTCTCTTACCGGCTCACGCGAGCGCGGAAGATCCGCAGCTTTCTGTTCTCCGACCAGCTCCTCCTCTCCTTCTCCGGCCGCGGACGGGTGTGGATCAATTCCCGCAGCCCGCAGTCGCTGGCCAGTTGGGTCCACCCGTTCCGCCGGGTGAAGTCGAGGGATTCAGGCGGCGGCATCCAACTCGGGCCAGTGGCCCTCGGCGGGGAGTGAGGGGTGGGACGGGGGCCTTGCGGGCGACGCAATGAGCCCGATCCCACGCCCCACGGCATCGTGATGCCCAGATCTTATCGTGATGACGGCGACCGTTCTCGATCAATGTCTCGCGGCCACTGGATGAACCAGCGCTCAGGACGCTGCTCGAGAATCGATGACTGTTGGCTTACGCGAGGAGAGTCATCATGCAGGCACCAACCGCGCACGAAGCCAATCCGCCAGATTGCCAGCATCGATCTGCCGCTCGGCCAGCTTCATCATCTCCCTGTATTTTTCGTCTTGCGATGCTCGCAAGTCATGACCGTTGAGGATGAGAAATGTTCGGTAAACGACCATCGCTGTGCGTTTGTTGCCGTCGTTGAAGAGTTGGTTGCAGCCGATGGCGAATGCATACTGCGCCGCCATCGCTGCAATGTCTGGCGTCGGGTTTCCGTACGCCCACAGGTTCCGTGGGCTGGCAACTGCTGATTCGAGGCCGCCTCGATCCCGCAGCCCGTCGAGGCCACCGTGCTCCGCGAGTTGCTCCGCGTGGATGGCCAAAATGACATCCAGCCTGATCCACTGCGGCTCGTTCACTTCGAGAGCGCCCTGAGAGCGTCGCGATCTTCTCGCATGACCCGCTTGGCGATCTCCATCTGCCGCCCAAACTCGGGATCGTAGGGAGTCAACTGAATGCCATCGACAGTCTCTTGGACAAAGAGCTGATCTCCCTGAGTCACTCGCAGCCGCGCGACCAACTCCTTGGTCAGAACAATCCCCAGGGAATTTCCGACCTTGCGAACCTTGATTGTCGTCATGGCACACCTTTTCTGTTGACACGAGCGTATCCACGTTCGTTGACACAATCCTATGCTTGTCTCATCGGATGGGAAAGGCGAGATCGGTGGGCTTTTGGGTTTTGTGCGGCATTTGCGTTGCCGGCCACTTCCGCCGCAAAGCGACCCCCTCTCACGAGGGTAGTCCTGGGCGGGGTGCGCGGGGCACTGACTCAGGGCTTGACCCGTTCTCTGGCCCCTTGGTCCGCGCGGCAGGTCGGTGCTTATTCGGTCAGGGCGCCGAACCGGGTCCACGTCGCGGCTGGCCAGTACCTGTACTGCACTTCGCCGAGTACGTCGCCAAGGGCAACGTAGCCCATCGTGCGGCTGTCGCGCGAATTGTTCCGGTTATCTCCCAGCACAAAACACATCCCGTCCGGCACCTTCGCCTCGGGGTAGTCCGGTAACGGCTTCGTGTCGCT
>JBIIQL010000367.1:0-4441 GCA_044342095.1 Pirellulales bacterium | reverse complement strand
CCCATCGGGGCCGATGAAGCCGATCTGGGAGGCGGGGACGTTCATCCCGTACCCGGGCCCCCCCATGCCGCCGGCATCAACGCCGTTGGCGGCCATCATCTCCTCGTAGCCGACCGGGGAGATCACCCCCGGGCCGGGCCCTTCCACGCCGGGGCCGGGATGCTGGAGCATCGCCGCCGGCGGGAGAACGTTCGTGTGCGGCGTGGCGACCGGACGGATCTGGGCCAGTCCGGTGAACGGGGAGTTCGCCGGAATGTGGCAGCCGGTCAGCGAGGCTGCCAGCGACAAGCCGACGAAACCCTGCAGATGTCGTTTCACCATCGGATCACCTCCTCTAGCCTGCGGACGATTGGCCGCATGTCCCAGTCGGTCGGGGAAGCCCCTGTGCGGATCGCTGCTGGTCGTGTTTGGACGTCCTGCCACGGCGGGAATCCGCCGTGGGCAGGCCGGGGGGGCTTCCGTACACTCGCGCCTTGCGGCATCCGTCGCCGGACCGCTGGCAGAAGTCACCACCCGCCCCAACTGATTCGACTTCCGGGGGGCGGATTCTTTGGCAAAACCCTCAAAGTCGTGACGACCCCACCAACCGACACCCACCGCAGATTCCCCGGATTCCGCCGGCGAGCGCCGGGCTGGCTGTCGATCCCGGTCTGCCTGGGAATGTGCGTCGTCCCGGTGGTTTCGGTGACCGGCCAGCCCCCGGCCGGAAGCGTCTACCGGCGTTCGGCGACCGCCGCGGCCGAGTCGGCTGCGGAGTTGGCCCCTGACTCCCCAGCGACGCCGCTCCCCTCAACCCCGCTCCCTCTTCCATCGTCGGCGCCTGCCACCCCCGAGTCGGCCGCCGAACAGGCGGGGCGGGCGGAGCGGGTGGTGGCCGCCTCCCTGGCCGGTCTTTCCCGGGCGCCGTCGGTGTCAGCCCGTGTCCGGCACCTCGTCCGGGTCGACGACATGGTGCTCAAGGGGAGTGGGCGTTACGTCCAGTCGGGCGTGGGGGAGGACCAACGCTACCGATACGAATACCGCCTCGGCGCCTCCGACGAGGAGTTCGAGATCCTCGATGTCTGCGACGGGCTGTTCGCCTGGAACTTCCGCCGCATCGGCGAGAATCCGCCCCAGGTGGAACGGATCGACGTCCGCCGCATCCGGGAGCGCCTCGAGTCGCTCGGCATCGCCCATCGCCAGGATCAATCGGCCTACCTCGGCGGCGTGCAGCGCCACCTCGGCCTCCTCCGCCAGTATTTCCGGTTCGGGACGATCACCTCGGCGGTCATCGACGACATGCCGGTGTGGCTCATCGAGGGGACCTGGGATCGCGACACGCTCGCCTGGATCGTCAAGGAGAAGGCGGAGGCGATCAAAAGCGAGGCGGGCGTCTCCCCGAACGAACTCCCCGACGGCATGCCCTACAGCGTCCGCCTCTCGATCAGCAAACGGGAGCTCTTCCCCTGTCGGATCGAGTGGCTCGCCGTGCCGGGACGGCGACCGACCCCGCCGGCAGCGCTCCAGGTGGTGGCGATGATGGAGTTGTACGACGTTCGCATCGGAGATCCGGTCGACGTGTCGGCGTTCGTCTACAAGCCCGCCACGGAGGGGCTGACCGACATCACCGACGGCTACCTGCCGCAGGTTCAACCGCTGCGGCAGTGACGGCCGTTACTCGCCGCCGCTCCACCCGGCCGCGACGAGTCGGACGGCGGCGTCGATCGCTGCCTCCATGCTCGTCGGATCGGCGATCCCCTGGCCGACGATGTCGAAGGCCGTGCCGTGGGCGACGCTCGTCCTCACCAGTGGCAGGCCGAGCGTGATGTTCACCGCCCGGTGCATCCCCAGGAGCTTGACGGGGATGTGCCCCTGATCGTGGTACTGGGCCACGATCCCGTCGAATCCACCGCGAACGGCGCGGAGGAAGAGCGTGTCGGCGGGGAAGGGGCCCGAGGCCTCGATGCCGGCAGCCTCGAGCGCCGCGACCGCCGGAGCGATGATCCGCGTCTCTTCGTCGCCGAACAGCCCCCCCTCGCCCCCGTGGGGATTGAGGGCCGCCACCCCGATCCTCGGCCGACGCCCGAGGAGGGCTGCGAGGAGAGAGGCCAAGCGCTCACCTGCGGCGACGATCCCCGGCGTGGAGAGGCGCTCGAGCGCCGCGGCAAGCGACTCGTGGAGGGTGACATGGACGACCCCGAGCGGGCCATGGAGCGGTCCCTCCATCGTCGGCGGAAGCCAGAGCATCATCGAGGCGGCGTCATCGGGAAGCCCGCAGGCTCGCGCCAGCCATTCGGTGTGCCCGGGGACGTCGTGCCCCGCGGCGTGGAGCGCTTCTTTGTGGAGCGGCCCCGTGACGAGCGCACCGTCGCGACCGGCAGCACGCACGAGCCGAAACGCCGTCTCGAGCGCCCCCACCGCCGCCCGACCTCCGGCTGCGGAGATCCGGCCACGGGGAACCGATTCTTCGGCGCCGTGAGGCTCGACGACGAACACCGTCTCGGCGGTGGAAGGACGCGGGTCGTCCTCCGCCACCCGCTCCACGCTCAACCGTGGCAGCGACGGCACGGCCTGCAGCACGTCACGGAGAAGGTCGGCCCGGGCGATGACACGGAGCCGCGCCCGGGCGTGGGCCGATGTTCTGCTCCACGCCCCGAGGACGACCTCGGGGCCGATCCCCGCCGGATCACCGCACGTCAGGGAGACAAGCGCGGGGCAGGGGGGAGGCGGGGGAGGTGAGTGGCCGGTGGCAGGCAAGGCGAAAGCCTCGGCATGGGGTGGGCCGACGAGGAGAAGAATCGCCCCTCGACGCGGCCGGAGCAGGCGACCCGTGTCGAGCCTGCCCCACCAGCCTATAGTTTCGTCTTCCTGTCCGCACCCATGCCCTCCCCGAGGAGCGTCCCAGGCGATGGAACGAGTTTACTCCCGTGCCGCGATGTTTGCCGTAGCCC
Organism: Pirellulales bacterium; assembly: GCA_044342095.1. Taxonomy (GTDB): domain Bacteria; phylum Planctomycetota; class Planctomycetia; order Pirellulales; family UBA1268; genus QWOP01. The sequence continues at coordinate 1,511 of JBIIQL010000367.1, read as the reverse complement.
TGATGCTCGCGACGGCGCTGCTCGGACTGTGGATCGGCGACCTTCACGGCCAGACCGACAGGGCCGTCCTCCGCTGGGGCACGGTGCATCGCCTCTCCGGGGTGTTCGCAGCGCTCATGGTGGTGCTCGTCAACAGCATGGCGGTCACGTACTTCATCGGCACAGGGCGCTGGTGCCGGGAAGTGGTGGAGACCTACGGCCTCTCCGCCGCGCTCACCGACCGGGCCAAAGCGATCAAGCGGGCGGCGTTTCCCTGGTCGGTGATCGGGATGCTCGCCGTGGTGGGAATCGTGGCCCTCGGGGGAGCCGCCGACCCCGCCACCGGCCGCCCCGGGACGCAGAACTGGGTGACGCCCCACCTCGTCGGCGCCATGGCGCTCTCAGCCCTGATCGCCTGGTGCTTCCAGTCGCAGTTGCCGCGGATCCGCCGGCAGCAAGCCCTCATCGAAGAGGTCCTCGGCGAGGTCCGGACGATCCGCCGCGACCGCGGGCTCGACGTCGAAGGCTGAACGGATCCGGGATCGCTCGAGCCCTTTTCCGGGGACCGTCAGGGAACGGCCGACGGGGCTGCGGGGAGATCCGCCTGCACGGCCCCCGTCGGTACCCGGAAAGCCCGTTCGGCGACGGTGATCCCTGCCGCCAGCGTGATCCCCAGCGCCAGCGACGCCGACAGGAGCAGCCGGTCGTGGCTGTGAAACTCCACCTCCGGGAGGAGGTCGGCGGCGGCGATGCACACGAACGCCCCCGCGGCCAATCCCAGCGCGGCTCCGAGGAACTCCTCCCGGCCGCCGCCAACGCCGCGCAGGCAGGCGAGGAAGATCGCCGCCCCGAGCGGCACGAGGAGCGCATGGGCGAGGTTCACCGTCCGTCGCAAGCCGGGGGAAGCGCCGGCCTTGAGCATCAGCGCGGCGATCAATCCGGCATCGACCGGTTTGTGGAGGAGGATCGCCAACAGCGGCGCCAAACCGGTCAACAGTCCGCCGCGCCCCGCGGAGAGATCCATCGCGGCCGCGAGCGCGGCGCCGTCGGCGAGACTGTGGACCGCGAGCCCCGCAAACGCGCCGTACCAACTCGCCCCTCCCCGGCCGATCGGGCCGGCTTCGACGGGATCGGGGTCGTGGTGCGGGCCGGGCGGATGGGGGGCATGAGTGCCGTGGTCGCAGCCGCCGGCAGGCCCATGCTCCGGATCGGCGGCGTGGTGCGCATGGCCATGGAAGGCGCGCTCGAGGAGGAACATGAGGAAGAAGCCGGCCAGCACCCACGGGGCGGCATCATCGACACGCCCGCCGCAAGCCCGGGTGGCATGGGGGAGGAGGTGGAGGAACGCCACCCCGAGCAGGATGCCCCCGGTGAACGACAGCAGCACCTGCATTCGCCGGTGGCCGAGGCGGAGGAACGCCACCGTCGCTCCGCCGGCGTAGGCGGCCGCGGTCGTCAGGGCGAGGCCGATGACGAGGGCCCGGACGTCGATGCCGGCGATCGGAAGCAACACGACCGACGGGGAGACCATG
>JBIIQL010000365.1:0-4460 GCA_044342095.1 Pirellulales bacterium | reverse complement strand
GGCGCTGTTGCTCGAGCCGAGGCTGCTGTTGGCCGACGAGCCGACTGGCCAACTCGACGCCCACGCCGCCGGGGCGATTGCCGACCTCCTCGTCGAACTCGCCGCCGAGGTCCATGGGATGCTCGTTGTCGTCACCCACGCCGACGCGATCGCGGCCCGGGTGGGGGGCATCCGACGGCTCGTCGAGGGACGGCTCGTCGAAGAACGGGGGACGTGATGCGCCCGCCCGATGCCGATTCCCAAGGCAGGAGGCTCCGCGCCGTCGGCGTGGTCGGATCGATCCCCGCACTCGCCTGGGCGCTCGCCCGCCAATGGTTTTTTCAACTCGCCGCGCTGACCGCCGCCTGCGCGGTGGTGGCGGCCACGATCGCCGGGGCGCTCGGCGTCGGCGATGCCCTCCAGGGGGGCTTGCGTTCCCTGGCCCTCGATCGTCTCGGCGGCATCGTCGCCACCCTCGTGGCCGATGATTTCGTACGGGCTGACCTGGCCCGTGAAGTCGCTGGCGAGGGTGGGGCCGAGGTCGTCCCGGCGATCGTGCTCGAGGTGGCCTTCGACGCTCCGGCGAGCACGGGCCGGGATGCGCGTTCGGCCCGGGCGACGCTCTTGGCTTGCGATCAGGCCGCCACGCTCGGTTTCGATCCCGCCCCCCCGGCCGTCGGCCGCGACGAAGTAGCGATCAACGAGGTCCTTGCCAGGAATCTCGGCGTTTCGATCGGCGAGACGATCGTCCTGCGGATCGCCAAGCGTTCGGACGTGCCGGCCGACAGCCCGCTCGGACGGCGGACGATGGAATCGCTCGGCCGGCGACTGCGGGTGGTGGCCGTGCTGCCCGCACGAGGGATCGGTCGCTTTTCACTTCGGCCTGCTCAGGTGACCGGGGGGATGGCGCTTTTGTCGCTGTCGACGGCGCAGGAGGTGCTCCGCCGGGGGGATGTCGCCAATGCGGCGTTTGCCGTGGGCGACGTCGATCCGGAAGCGGTCCGCCAGGGCCTCCATCCGACGCTCGAAGACCACGGCCTGAAACTCGAAGCGGTGGGCGACGGGGCGCTGCGGCTCTCGAGCCGACGGCTCCTGCTCTCGGCGGAGGTCGACCGGGCCGCCGCGGAGGTCCTCGGGCCGCTCGGTGGGAAGCGGACGCTCGCCTTCCTCGTCAACTCGATCGACGTGCCGGCGTCAGGAACGCTTCCGGCGGCCTCGATTCCCTATTCCACGGTCCTCGCTCTGGGCACACCGTCGCTCCCAGTGGGGAGCCTCGTCGATGGCAGCGGAGGGGAGCTTTCCATCCCCGATGACGACGGGATCGTGATCGATCAGTGGATGGCCGACGATTTTGCCGCCCAGGGGCATCCGGTGGCGCCGGGCGACGTCGTCGATGTCCGCCTCTTCCGCTCCGAGACGCTTCACGGCCGTGTCGAGGAGACGACCCACCGGCTGCGGATCGCCAATGTAGCCCGGATGGAAGGGGCCGCGGTGGCGCGGAGCCTCGTGCCCGAGGTCGAAGGCATCACCGATGAGAAGTCGATCGCCGACTGGGATCCCCCCTTCCCCTTCGATCGAGCGAAGGTCCGCACCGTCCCGCCGCACGACGAGGACGACCGCTACTGGAAGGCCCATGGCGCCACCCCGAAGGCGTTCGTGTCGCTGGGCTGTGGCGAACGGCTCGCCGGGAGCCGGTTTGGCGCGACGACCGCCTGGTTCATCCCTGCCTCGGGCCGGCCGGAGGAGATCGCGGCAGCCCTCGCCTCGCGAATCGTGCCGGAAAAGCTCGGCCTCCGCGTCGAGGCATCGCGGCGCGACGCCCTCGCCGCCGCCAAGGGATCGACCCCGTTCGGCGGGCTGTTCCTCGCCCTCTCGAGCTTCGTCGTTGCCGCCGGGCTGCTCCTGGAGTGGCTCCTTTTTGCTCTCCTCGTCGCCGCGCGGCGCCGTGACATCGGTGTCCTCTCGGCGATCGGCTGGCCGGCGTCGCGAATCACCCGCTTGCTCGTGCTCGTCGGCATCCTCGCCGCCGCCGTCGGCGGCATCGTCGGCACGGCCGTGGGGCCGGCGTGGGCGCGGCTCCTGCTCGGGGCGCTCTCGTCGTCGTGGAACGCTTCGGTCGCCGCCGGATCGAGCTCGGCGTTCGGGGATGGGGCGATCCGCTGGGCGAGCCTCTGGCCCGGGGCCGTGGCCGGCTTCCTGCTTTCGATGGCGGCGATCGTGTCGGCCGCCCGCCGGGCCGCCGGGCAGAGGCCACTGACCCTGCTGCGCGGAGGGGGTGATCTGGCCGCCGCCGATCGCCCCCGCGCCGGCCGTCGGGCGCTCGTCGTCGCGATGCTCGCGCTCCTCGTGGCGCTGGCCGTGGCGGCGCTCGCGGGAGGGCTCGAGGCCCAGGCGGCGGTGGGGATGTTTTTCCTCTCCGGGATGCTCGCGCTTCTGGGGCTGTTGTCGCTTGTCCGCCTTCTTCTCACGCGCGGCCCCGGCGGTGCGGGGCTCAAGTCACTCACCGGCCTGGCGTGGCGGGGGCTCGCCCACCGTCCCTCCCGAGCGTTCTCGATCGCGGCCATCGTCGCCGTGGCCGAGTTTCTCATCGTCGCGGTGTCGGCGTTTTCACTCTCGAGCCCCCCCCGCCCTCGCGAACGCTCGGGGCCGACCGGTGGTTGGACCTCGATCGCCACCTTCGCCGCCCCGACCGCCGCCAACCCGGCCGACCCGGATGTCGCCGCCGACCTCGGGCTTTCCGACGATGCGCGGCGGACACTCGCCGGCGCGACGCTCGAGCCGATCCGTGCAAGCTCCGGCGACGACGCCAGTTGCACCAACCTCTACGCCCCGGCCCGCCCGATCGTCCTCGGGGTCGGCCCCCGCTTCGTCGCCCGCGGCGGCTTTCGCTTCACCGGCCACGCCCCCCTCCCCTCCGCCGATGCCAATCCCTGGCAACTCCTCGGCCGCACCGGCGACGGACCGATTCCTGCCATTCTCGACGACGCCACCGCCCGCTGGGCGCTCAAGCTCGGTGGCGTCGGCGCCCGCTTTACCCTCCCCGACGACGAAGGGACGCCGGTCGACTTCGAGATCGTCGGCCTCCTCGAGCCGGGGATCCTCCAGGGCTGGGTGATCGTGGCCGAATCCGATTTTCAAGCCGTCTTCCCGACCCGCTCAGGGGCTTCGATGGCGCTGATCGATGCCGGGGAGGAACCGGAGGCCGCCGTCGATCGGGCGGCGAGCGCCGCGTGGATCGATGCCGGCGTCACCATCCAGCCGACGCTCGATCGGCTGCGGAGCCTGTCGGCGGTGCAGAACACGTTTCTGGCAGCCTTCCAGGCGCTCGGCACCCTCGGCCTTCTTCTCGGCACCGCCGGGGTCGCCGCCGCGCAGGTGCAGGGGGTGCTCGAGCGGATCGGCACCTTCGGGCTCCTCGGCGCGATCGGCTTCCCCCCCGGCCGCCTCCGGGCGATCGTGCTCCTCGAGACCTGCTTCATGGTCGGTCTCGGACTCTCCGCCGGCGCCCTGGCCGGCGCCCTCACCCTTCCCGCCCACGTCGCCGGAGGCCGAGCCGTAGTGCCCCTGGCCTGGATCGCCCTCACTTGCGGCCTGACGCTCCTGGTGGCGCTGCTCGCGGGCCTTGTTGCCACCCGATCGGTGGCTCGGCTCGCCCCCCGCGATGCCCTCGCCGCCCGCGGTTGACGGCGATGACTGACGTCGAACCCCCGCCGCGGCCGCTCGGGCGAGCGAATTGGCTTTGAACGGGGGGCGGGCCGCCGGGTAGGGTAGCCGCCATGGAAATCCTCGTGGTTCTCCCCCGCTGGGTCGGCGATCTGGTCATGACGACCCCGATGCTCCGTGCCCTGCGCGGTCATGTAGGAACGGGGGCCCGGATCACGGGGGTCGTGAAGCCCCACTTCGCCGAGATCCTCGCCGGCACCGGCTGGCTCGACGACATCGTCCCTTACGATCGCCGCGGCCGCTCCCCGGCCGTGCGTTTTCCCGCCGTCGTCCGCACCCTCCGCGCCCGCCGCTTCGACACGGCGCTGGTCGTGCCAAACTCCCTCTCGAGCGCGAGCTTGGCCTGGGCGGCCGGGGCCCGACGGCGCGTCGGATTTGCCGGTCACTGGCGTCGCCTTCTCCTCACCGACGTCCTTTCGCCACCGCGCCGCGCCGGCCGGATCGACCTCCAATCGCCGACCCGCTCCGCGATGGCGATCGCCGAACGGATCGGCGTGCCGGCTGGCTCGCTCAAGCCGGAGTTGGCAACGAGCCCCGCCGACGAGCAACTCGCAAGCGCCGTCCTCGGCCGTCTCTTTCCACACGCTCCCACCGGCCCGCTGGCCGTCTTCAACGACAACGGCGCCTTCGGCCCGTCGAAGAGCTGGGGGACGGACAAGTTTGCGGCGCTGGCCCGGCTCATGCTCGACAAGCACCCCGATGCCCGCGTCGTGGTGCACTGCGGACCCGGCGACCGCGACGAGGCCCGGAGGATCGTG
>JBIIQL010000364.1:0-4463 GCA_044342095.1 Pirellulales bacterium | reverse complement strand
GCTCGGCGATGTGACGCTCATGGCAATGGTCGGCGCGTGGCTCGGCTGGCAGGCGAGCGTGCTGGCCTGCTTCCTCGGCGTGTTCTTCGGCCTCGTTCATGCGGTCGTTCAGATCGTCCGGCATCGCGAGAGCGAGCTTCCCTTCGGGCCGGGCCTGTGCATGGGCACAGCAGCGGTCGTCGTCGGATGGAGGCCACTGTGGCAGACGGCGGCGGCATCGTTCGCCGACACCGGTCAGCTCATCGGAATCATCGTGGCCGTCGTCGTGGGGACGGCATTGTCGCTCTGGATCTGGTCGTCGCTGGGGCCGATGGCCCGGCGGGTGGCCCTGGCGGTGATGGTCCTGCTCGGAGTGTTCCTCGTCGGCTGGCTCATGGTGCTCCAGGGCTGAGGCGTGCCATCCCCCGCCGCCGGAGCCTTGCGGCGGCGGAGGCTGCGGAAAGTGGGCAATGGGCGGAGGCGGCCGGGGGTGGTTCGGGCTTGTTCTCCCCCCGATCGCTCCCTACCATGCCCCCCCACCGGCGTCCCCCACCCACCACCAGCCCCGCGGGGGGCCGGTGATCGGAACAGGCACCATGGCGGCCCAGCACCTCCGCATCTTTGCCTGTCTCCTCGTCGCCCCGGCGGCGATCGGCTGCACGCAGAACCCCTTCCGTGCAAGCTCCGGCATGATGCCGGTGAGCTTCGCGCCGCAGGCTCCATCGGTGCCCCTCGCGCCGGCCACGGTCTCGCCGCTGCCGTCGTACGCGAGCGCCGATCCGAAAGCACTCGAAACGCAGCTCACCCGCAGCCGTCAGGAGACGCAGCTGGTGCAGGAGGAACTGTCGGCGCTCCGCGAGCAACTCGCCTCGACCTCCTCGCAGCTGGCCCAGGCCCGGGCTGTGGCCCGCCCGGCCGGGCCGCCGGGCACGTTCGAATCTCCCGGGGAGGCCGGGAGCCAGCCGGCAGTCCCTGCGATCGATCCGGCCTCCATGCGCGAGGGAATGAATCACCTCGCGATCCCCGGAGTCACGTCTCGGCTCGATGGTTCGGTCGTGCGGATCGAGATCCCGGCCGACAAGCTCTTCGAGCCGGGGACCGCCTCTCTGCTCCCCTCCGGTGCCGCACTCCTCTCGCAGACGGCGACGGAGGTCTCGGCGGTGTTCAAGGGGCAGTTCATCGGCATCGAGGGGCACACCGACACCGAGCCGCTCCAGAACGCCACCTGGGGCTCGCCGCATCAGCTCAGCGTCGCCCGGGCGAGTGCCGTATTCGACTTCCTCTGCGGCCGAACGACGCTCAAGGCAGGGCAGTTGTTCGTCGTCGCCCACGGACCGAACCACCCGGTCGTCTCCAACGCCACGGCTGCCGGCCGGGCCCGAAATCGGCGGATCGAGCTGGTCGTCTACCCGGAGCAGATGGCGGCCGAGCCTGCGGCTCAAGCCCCCGACGCCCCCGCCGGCTGAGCAGGCAGCCCATGGCCCGAGAGGCCCTCCCGGCCGCCCGGTCGCCACCGTACACTGCCCCCATGGTCACGATCATCGATTACGGCAGCGGCAATCTCCGCAGCGTGCAAAAGGCGTTCGAGCGGATCGGCGTCGAGGCCCTCATCAGCGACGACCCGCAGCGCGTGGCGGAGTCGGAACGGGTGGTGCTTCCCGGTGTCGGCGCGTTCGGTGACGCGATGCGGGAACTGCGGGCCCGCGGCCTCGTCGAGCCGATCGTGGCGCACGTCCGCGCTGACAAGCCGTTCTTCGGGATCTGCATGGGCCTCCAGCTTCTCTTCGACACCGGCTGGGAAGGGGGAGAGAACAGCGGCCTCGGTCTCCTCGAAGGAGACGTGGCCCGCTTCGATCTCCCCGCGGGGATGAAGGTGCCGCACATGGGGTGGAACACCGTCACCTGGCGCGCCGCAGCAGGCCCTTTCGCTCAAAACGCCGGAGATTGGTACTACTTCGTCCATTCCTACACCGCCCGGCCCCGCGATCCCTCCGTCGTCGCCGGGGCCACCGACTACGGGGGCGAGTTCTGCGCCGCCGTCGCCCGCGGCCGCCTGTTCGCCACGCAATTCCATCCCGAGAAGAGCCAGGAGGCCGGCATGCGTCTCCTTCGGGCGTTCGTCGATCGTCCGTGACCCTCATCGAAGCCCGCCGACTTTCGCCTGACGTTTCCTCGTTGCCTTTCGGAGATGCCCCCATGGACCTGTGGCCCGCGATCGATCTCCGTGGGGGACGTTGCGTCCGCCTCCTTCAAGGGGACTACGACCGCGAGACGGTGTTCGCGGATGACCCGGTCGAGCAGGTGCGGCGATTCGTCGATCAGGGGGCCCGGCGGATCCATGTCGTCGACCTCGACGGCGCGAAGTCGGGGCTTCCGGTGCAGGCCGATCTCGTCGCCCGGATGGTGAGGGCCGCCGGCGTCCCCTGCCAACTCGGCGGCGGAATCCGCTCGCTCGACACGGCCCGCGCCTATGCCGATGCCGGCGTCTCCCGACTCGTCGTGGGGAGCGTCGCGATCGAGCAGCCGGAGCTTCTCGGGATCATCGCCGAGGCGCTCCCCGGGAAGATCGTCCTCGGCCTCGATGCCCGTGACGGCCGCGTCGCCGTCCGTGGCTGGGTCGACACGAGCCCCGTGCTCGCCCTCGACGTCGCCCGCCGCAGCGAACATCTCCCGCTGGCCGGCCTGGTCTACACCGACATCGCCACCGACGGGATGCTGTCGGGGCCGAACCTGACGGCGCTTGCGGAGATGATCCAGAGCGTTCGCCTGCCGGTCGTGGCGTCGGGGGGAATCGCCGTGGCCGACGACCTCCGCCGGGTGGCCGGGATCGGCGCCGAGGGCTGCATCGTCGGCCGGGCCCTCTATGACGGCGGGCTGTCGCTGGCCGCCGCCTTGGCCGCCTGCGGCGAATCGGCCTGAAGTCCCGCCGCTTCCCCTCCTTTCCCAACCACCGGGGCCGGCAGCCCGACGCGGGGGCACTGCCAAACAACCCTCAATTTCCGCAACCTTCCGCGTCGAAGGGTACGGTGGCGCTCGTCTCCGGCCGCCCCGGTCCGGTCCCCGTGCCCCGAGCCGGCTCCGTTCCCCGCCTGGCCGGCCCGTTGCCGAGCGGGTCGGCGGGGCCCTACGATCGAGTCTCATGGCCACCGACGTCCGCATCAAGGAACAGCTCCCGCAACTCACGCGGCGGATCGTGGAGACGTATCAGGACGTCCCCACGATCCAGTACCTCGGGCACTGCCCGCTGCCGAACTACGAGACGATCATCGCTGCCTGCGAAGATCTCAAGGAGATCCTCTATCCGGGCTACCGGCGGCGCGAGAATCTCCACCTCGGCAACGTCACCTACCACGTCGGCGACCTCATCGACGGTCTCCATGACAAGCTGACGACGCAGATCGGCCGGGCGCTGCGGCACAGCGTGGCAGCGCGGGCTCAGGCGGCCGTCCATGGCGCCGAGTTGCCGATCGTTCCGGACGTCGTCCAGGAATGTGTCGACGCGGCCGACTTCGACGCCCTCGGCCAGGCGAAGGCGGTGGAGTTTCTCGAACGGATTCCGGCCCTGCGCCGCGTGCTCGCCACCGACGTCCAGGCGGCCTACGACGGCGACCCGGCCGTGCGGACGCTCGACGAGGTGATCTTCTGCTATCCCGGCCTCGAGGCGGTCACGATCCATCGTCTCGCCCACATCCTTCACCGTCTCGAGGTGCCCCTCATTCCCCGGATGATGGCCGAATGGGCCCATTCGCGGACCGGCATCGACATCCATCCCGGGGCGACGATCGGCGACCACTTCTTCATCGATCACGGTACCGGCGTCGTCATCGGCGAGACGTGCGAGATCGGCAGTCACGTCAAGCTCTATCAAGGCGTGACGCTCGGCGCGCTGTCGTTCCAGACCGACAGCGACGGGCATCTCGTCCGGGGGACGAAGCGCCATCCGACGATCGAGGACAACGTCGTGATCTACGCCAATGCCACCGTCCTCGGTGGTGCGACACGGATCGGTCACGATTCCGTCATCGGCAGCAACGTCTGGCTGACGCGGAGCGTCGATCCACGGACGACCGTCGTCCTCGAGCGGCCGAAACTCCGCATGCGCGGCGAGGTCCCGGCCCTCGAGCACGACTACCAGATCTGACGGATCCAAGTCGGCCCGTCAGGCCCGCCGGCCGCCGGTGTCAGTCGATCCGCTCGAGGGTCACGCTCCGCAGGTCCATCACCGCGGCAGCCTTCTTTTCCAGGGGGGTCACGACGAGTCGCACGTGCCCGGCGGGGAGGTCGAGAGTGCCGACGGCCCGCGGCACGAAGCGTTGGAAGTGACCCGTCTCCTCGACGGTGAACTCGAGCCCCGAGACGCCGGTGTTCAGTTCCACGGTCGATCCCCCCTGCCCCGCCCCGCAGCCCTGGAGAACGGTAACCCGGTAGCGGCCCGGCTCGTCGAGCCGGAAGTCCCACCAGGCGCGGTCGGCGGCGTTCACCCA
>JBIIQL010000022.1:0-15074 GCA_044342095.1 Pirellulales bacterium | reverse complement strand
TTCGCGAGCCAGATGATCGCCTCCGGCGTCGGCTGCGGCCAGCCCTCCGCCTCGCCGGCAAGCGGGGCGACGAACATCCCGTCCTTCGCCGGCGCCGCCGGCAGCGGCCGGAGCGCATCGTCGCTGTAGCCCGACCAGAAGATCACCACCTCGCCCGGGAGAAACGGCCGCGTCGCCTCTTGTTCTTCAAGGAAGGCCCGGTTGATCACCGGCCCGGCCGGCTTGGCGGCATCGAAGCCCCCCCCACCACGCATCCCCCGCACGTCGACGACGTGCGCCGGCCCCATGAGCTGGGAAAGCTCCGCCGTCTCCGTCCGTACCGTCGCCGCCGGCAGCGCCCCGTAGCGGGCCTCATGGGCCGCGATTCGCTCCCGAATCACCGGCTCCGCCCCCTCGATCTCGGCCCGGTTGGCGGGCAAGGAAAACGAAGGAAGGACGACATGCGTGCCAGCCATGCTGTCGAAAAGATGGGTGAGCGCGAAGAACGGGCCGCGGGCGGCGCCGAACTTGTTGAGCACCTTGCTCACATACCGTCCCCCTTCCTCCCCCGGCCCACGCCCCGGCCAGACGATCGGGAGATCCTCGTCGAGTGTCACGGAAAGATCGACGACCCGGTGGGCCCGCGCCCGGGCAATGAGTTCGGCAGCGAGCTTCGGCTCGGTGATCGCGATGCAGCGGCACTCGCCCCCCGAGCCCCCGGCGTGCTTGGCAGGGAGGAGGGCGAAGAACGCTCCGGTCGTCGGCAGGCTGCCGAGGTTCGTGGCGCACTCCACCCACACCATCCCGCGCTTGCCGCCGGCTTGGTGGGTGGCCACGGCGAGGTTCGGCAGCGGCCCCATGCTCGCGCCATCGAGGCCGAGCGTCATCACACCGCGGTCGGCGAGGTACTCCATCGTGGCGGCCGTCGGTGCCGGCCAGCCCGGTGCTTCTTTCCGCAGGGCCGCCGCCACGAACCGCTCCCCTTCCGGAAACGGCTTGTAGAAATCGTCGGTGTAGTCGCTGCGAAAGAGAACGACGTCGCCGGCGCCGAGCCGGCGGTGGGTCATCTCCCACTCGCGCACCACCTCCGGGCCGACGAGCACGCTCGATCCCTTCTCGGCGCCGTCGCGTCCCTGACGGACGTCGATCACGCAGGCCTCACCGCAGAACTGCCAGACGGGGACCTTCTCACCGGTGACGAGCCCCATCGGCCCGGCGCCAGGGAGCCCCGAGTCCGGCGGCGGCACGAAGTGCGCGGGGGCATCCCACTGCGTCCCGGTGTGCTCGTCGATGACGAGCATGTCGCGGTGGCGACCGGAGTGGCCGAACGTGGCGGTGGGAATGACCGCCATCGGCGTCATCCCCGCGGGCCACACGCAGGGGAGATCAGGGGCGATCGTGAGCGTCAGATCGCGAACCCGGTCGCGTGGCACGGCGACCGATTCCCCGAGCACGAGCGCCGGCGGCGCCCGGTCGTCGTCATCGGCGGCGCGGAGGACGATCCCCACGAGCAGCCCGCAGATCGCCAGCAGCGGCACGCACCACGGTCGAAGCCAATGAGCCATGCAACACCCCCCGGATTCCCCGAGCCAAAAACCCCATCACGATGGAACACGTCACCAAGAGAGCTCAAGATCGACGATCGCTCCGGCCTCCGCAAGCTTGGCCCGCACATCGGCGGGAAGCGCGATGCCGGCAGCGACGCTGTGCCGATGCCGCTCCCATTCGAGGTCGCCAGGAAGGCGGACCCGATCGACCCCCTCGGCAGGCTCTGCCCCCCTGACCTCCGCCGCGAAGCGTGCAAGCGACGCGGCATAGGCGTCGGGATCGGCGATCGCACTGATGTCGAAGACGATGAAGCCGGCGTTGTGGAGCGTCGGGTCGGCGGGGGGATCGAAGAGCCAGCTCCCCACCTGCGTCGTCACCGCGCCGCCGGCGAGGATCCCGGAGAGCCATTCGGCAAGGACGCCGATCCCGTAGCCTTTGTGCCCCGCCATCGGCGCCAGGCTCGCATGCTGCGGATACAAGGAGCCGTCGGCGGTGGGGTGGCCGCGCTCGTCGATGAGCCAGGTCGAGGGAATCGGCTCGCCGCGGGCCACGGCGGCGTAGACCTTTCCGCCGGCAACGGCCGCGGTGGCGATGTCGAGGAAGATCGGATCCCCACCGGGGACCGGCGCCGCCCAGGCGAGTGGATTGCTCCCCAGGACCGCCCCGCGCGAACCGGCGGCGGCGACGCTTGGCCGGTCGTTGCCGACGACAAGCGAGAAGAAGCCCTCCCGCGCGGCGCGGACGGCCTGGGCGCCGGCGGCGCCGATGTGACCGGTGTTCCGCAGACCGACATAGGCGACACCGACCTTCCGAGCCTTCTCGAGCGCGACGTCGACGGCATAGCGGCAGCCGATCTGCCCCAAGGCCGCTGCGCCGTCGATGACGGCAAACCCGGGCCCCTGGCGAACGACCCGCGGCCGGGCATCGGGCCTCGAACCCCGCGCCACGAGCTTCGTGAGATACCCGGGAAGGAGTTTCGTGCCGTGCGTGAACACCCCCATCGCATCGGAGAGGACCAGGGGCTCCGCAGCATCGCAAGCGTCCGTCGCCGAGAGGCCGGCCCGCTTGAAGGCCTCCTCGACCCAGGCCGAGAGGATCGCCACGGGAATCGGGCTCGGGGCGGGTTGATCGCTCGACATGGACATGCCCGGCGGGGGAATCTCGAGAGAACGAAAACTCAGCCCCGCGTTCCGGCACCGACGCCGTTGACGACGCTCGGCAGCGGCTCGCCGCGGAGTGCCATCACGGCCAGCTCCGCGGCGCCACGGCGGAGCCGCTTCACCGCCGCCGGAGAGACGCTCGCGATGTGGGGGGCGAGGATGACGTTCGGGCGGCCGAGGATCCCGTGGCCGGCGGGAATCGGCTCCGGAGCGAAGACATCGAGCGCGGCGCCGGCCACGTGGCCGGAATCGAGCGCCGCGACGAGCGCGGCCGGATCGACCAGATCGCCGCGGGAAAGATTGACGATCAACACCCCCGGCTTCATCCGGGCGAGGTTCGTCGTGCCGATGAGACCGCGCGTCTGCGGGAGCGACGGGCAATGGAGCGTGACCAGATCGCTCTCCACGAGGAGCCGATCGAGCGTCGCCGGCTCCGCCCCCATCTCGCGGATCGAGCTTTCGGCCACGGCCGGATCGCTCACGAGCACCCGGCCACCGAAGGCGACGAGCCGGCGGATCACGCCGCGGCCGATGCGCCCGGCGCCGACAACACCACACGTCATCGACGCGAGCGTGCGGAAGCCGTCGACGACGGTGGCGAGGCCCCAGCCGCCGCCATGAACCTTCGTCGCATGGGGAACGACCTGCCGCGTGAGCGCGAGGATGAAAGCGAGGGTATGGTCGGCGACCTCGTCGATGCAGTAATCGGGGATGTTGCAGACGGGGATGCCACGGGATTTCGCGGCTTCGCAGTCGACATTGTCGTAGCCGATCCCGTAGCGGACGATCGCCTTCGCTCGCCCCATCGCGGCGATGACGTCGGCATTGATCGGGGCGAACTGCGTGATCACGGCGTCAGCATCAGCGACCGCCGCGGCAAGGACGGCCGGATCCTTGGAACGCGGATCGACGACGGTGCATCCGGCCCGCTCGAGGATCTCGCGTTCGAGATCGATGTCATCGAACGAGCGGTCGGTGATCACAACCTTCATGAAAGCCCCCTGCCAGTCCCTTCACCCCCGAAACGCCCACCTGTCGACAGTCGACGGACTGGCGTGGGGGGAGTCTAGCGCTCCTCTCGAAGCACTGTCAACCAAGGCGGCGCCTCAGCCCCCGGCCCGTTCGACTTCGTCGCGCGATGGGCAGCCGAGCCGGCCGCCGAAGCGGGTGCACTTGAGCGACGCGGCGACGACGGCATACCGAGCCGCTTCCGCGATCGTCGCCCCCTCGGCCAGCCGCAGCGCCAGCGCTCCATGAAAGACATCCCCGGCGGCGAGGGTGTCGACGACCTCGACGCGCGGCGCCGGCGCGCGCCGCAGTTCCCCTCCTTCGATCCACACGTAGCCCTCGGCGCCACAACTGGCGCCGACATGCCCCGGATGCCCAGCGGCGACGCTCCGCAGCGCTCCCTCGAGATCGTTGATGCCGGTATGGAGGAACAGCCCGGCGTCGGAGAAGACCGCATGCGACGAGAGTGGCACGAGCCGGGCAAGAATCTCAGGGGGAGCGATGTCGGCATCGAGCATCCCCGGCACGCCGGCCGACCGGGCCGCCGCAAGCGCCGCCGCGGCCCCTTCGATCCAGCGCGTGTCGACGTGGACGAAATCGGCGTTCGCAATCCGCTCGAGCGGGAGCCAGTCGGCCGCACGGTCGAGGCTCGCGTCGTGGTAAGGGACGACGAGCCGGTTCCCCCGGGCATCGATGATGCTGACGGCAATCGACGATCGTCCTCCCGGCACGCTTCTCACGGCCGAGACGTCGAGCCCCGCCGCGGCCAGCTCGCGGCACATCCCCGCGCCGCGCGGATCGTCGCCGACGCGCCCCCACACCGCCGCCTCCCCGCCGAGGCGCACAAAGGCACACGCCGCCGACACGGCCATCCCGTCGACGACCTCCGCGGCGTCGGTGGCGAGCACCTTTCCCGGCACGGCTGGCACGACGGGCACGCGGTAGAGCGTCGTCGTGCAGATCCCCCCGACGGCGATGAGGAGCGGCCGTCGCGTTTCTGCTGCAGGCACAGCACTCACGCCAGCGGCTCCGTCGGCAGCATCCGCTCGAGGGCGGCGACGCGGGCGAGGAGGCCGTCGCGCTCGGCGCGGAGCCGATCGACGTCCGGGTCGGGCTCGAGCGCCGTCACATCGCGCGCGACGGCATAGATCGCCCCCTCCTCCGGCACGGCACGGGCGTTCCATTCGAGCGTCACGAAGTGGCCGTCGGCGCAGCGATAGCGGTTGCAGAAGCGGAGCGTCGTTTCGCCGCGGCCGAGCTTCTCCACCTCGGCGAGCGTCGTCGCCTGATCGTCGGGGTGGACGAAGTCGAGAAATTTTCTCGCCAAGAGCACGCTCTCGGGGTGGCCGAGGAGGCGGACGGCGTTGTCATTGACTCGGAGAAACGTTCCCGACAGGCTGGCGATGCAGAACAGATCGATCGAGAGATCGAAGAAGCGGACGAGTTGCTCCTCGGCCCGGCGCTGCCGCGACTCCAGATGCGCCACGAGGGCCTCGACGATCTCGCCGGCATCGGCGGGGCGCTGCTCCGGGTCGATCTCCAGACAACGTCGAGCGAGGGTCGAAAGCACCTCCGGGCCGTCGCAGGTTTCGAGACGGGCAAGCGCCGCGGTGGTATTCCCCTCCTCCGCCTGCCGCCACACCTCCACCGGTGAAGTCCCGCGGTAGGCGGGTACGCCGGTGAGGATCTCGCAGAGGATGCATCCGAGGCCGAAGACATCGGTTCGCCGATCGACGCGGTCGATCTCCCCCCGCGCCTGCTCAGGGGCGAGATAGCCAGGGGTGCCGAACACCGTCCCGCAGGCGGTGTGGATCTCCCCCGGGGTTTCCTCCCGCTCGTCTTCGGTGAACACGACCTCCGGCTGGGGATCGTCGAGGACCTTCGCAAGGCCCCAATCCATCACGGTCACGAGACTGTACTCCCCCACCATGATGTTCGCAGGCTTCAGATCGCGGTGGATGACACCGGCGGCGTGGGCATAGGCCACCGCCTGGCAGGCTTGGAGGAAGGCGGCGAGGAGTCGGGGGAGATCGTCGCTCGCCCCGGCGCGGGCATCGAGGATCTGCCGGAGCGTCTGCCCACGCAACAGCCGCATGACCATGAACGCCCGGCCATCGCCGGTCTGACCGAACTCATGGATCGCCATGATGCCGGGATGATTGAGCCGGCTGGCGATCCGAGCCTCGCGCAGGAATCGCTGCAACAGCGACGGCCGATCCCCGCTGACTTTGAGCGATTTGATCGCCACGGAGCGTTCGAGTTGGAGATCGAGCGCCTCGTACACCACTCCCATCCCACCGCGACCGACCTCGCGGACGAGCCGATAGCGTCCCCCGGCGCCCGCCACGCCGATCGCCGCCACCATGCCGGCGTCGAGATCGGGGATTTCCTCACTGGCCGGCATCACGGTCCGCCGCTCGGCGACGGAGAGCGGGCGGAGGTGGACGGTGTGGTCGATCGGCCCGACGGTGAGTTGGGAATGGAGGGAATCGTCGAAGGCCGGCGCGACGGCACGGTCGTCGCCACTCGCGCCCCCCGTCGTCAGCGCGATCCGTGTGGGGGCTTCGGGGGCGCGCGCCGAGGCACCAGCGCCCGGGGCGCTCGCCAATGCCGTCGATGGCTCGACGGTCGCCATCCTTCGCTCCTCCCGCTGGGGATGCGCCTGGCGAATGGCGTTCCGTCAGCCGTTCGCGTCGTCCATCCCTTCGGCAATCATCCTACAGCGGCGGGTCAAGCGCTGCGCCGCTGGGGCGATGCTCACAGGCAGGGACAGTCGGTGGGGAGGATCATGGCGACGGCCCCCGGAACGGCCTCGAATCGGAAGCGGTGGGCCTTCATCGGCTCGCCGTCGAGGTTTACCGGAAGCTCGCCGGCGCTCTCCGTCTCCACCCACGGCACCCGCTGGCGGACGATCCACCGCCCCCCGCTCCAGGGGGCTGCGGCGGAGACCGCGGCGGCCAGTTCGGCTGCCACTTCGGGGACATCCGTGACCAAAAACGGCGCGATCGAGACGACGTCGAGAAGGCCGTCGTTGATCCGGGCCTCGGGGGCGAGCGGATGGCCGCCGCCGGCCAACCGACCGTTGCAGACGGCGCCGACGATCATCCCGGCGCTGCTCTCCCCTTCCGGCGTGCGGATCGTGCAGGCGTAGGGACGGAAGTTGACCGCCTTGAGAATCCCCATGAGCGTGTAGGCCCCGCCGCCGAGGAAGTCCTTGAGTTCCACCGGCGTGTCGGCGGTCACCTCCGCTCCGAAGCCCCCGGAGGCGACATTCACGAAATACCGGTCATTCGCTCGGGCCAGATCGACAGGCCCAGGCGTCCCCGCGCAGGCAAGCGTGAGGGCCGCGACCGGGTCGGCCGGCACCCGGCAGGCGGTGGCGAAGTCGTTGGCGGTGCCGAGTGGAAGGATCGCCATCGCCGGCCGCCGCGCCGGCTCGATCGCCGCAAGCTGCATCAATCCATTGGCCATCTCGTTGACACTTCCGTCCCCGCCGCCGGCGATGATCCGTTCCACGCCGTCGGCGGCCGCCTCGGCGACGAGCCGCTCGACATCCCCCTTCTCCCAGGTGACACGCACCTCGATCGGATGCCCGGAGCGGCGGAGCGTGTGAACCGCCTCGCGGACCGGCTGCAGCCCCGCCTTCTTGCCATTGAGAATCAGTCGGGCACGCATCGCACGAGGCCTCCGCGGTATTCTCTTCCAAACCCGTGATCCTACCCACTGCCCCGCGGCGATGCCGCGCTCCGAAGGCTCCCCATGCTCGATGCCGCCACGCGGGCCCGCGACTTTCCCGCCCTCGCGGGAATCGTTTATCTCAACACCGCTGCCGAAGGGATCCCGCCGCCGGCGGTCGGTGAGGGGCTCGCGGCTTATTTCCGCGACAAGCAACTCGGGATGGACGGCCGGCTGCGGCATGCCGCGGTCCATGCGGAAGCCCGTCGACTCGCCGCCGCACTCATCGGCCTCGACGCCGACGACGTCGCCATCTGCTCCTGCTCCTCCGAGGCCTTCAATCTCGCGAGTCTCGCCCTCCGGCTCCGCGACGGGGATGAGATCGTCGTCACCGATCTCGACTTTCCATCGAGCGTCACGCCCTTCCTTCAAAACGTCTGCCCGGCCACCGTGAAGGTGTGGCGATCGCGCGCGGGGAGCCTCCTGACCGACGACCTCGTCGCGCTCCTCTCACCGCGGACGAGGCTCGTCTCCCTGCCGCTGGTGAGCTTCTACAACGGCTTTCGCGCCTCCGTCCCGGCGGTCGCCGAGGTCGTTCACCGGCATTCCCCGGCGCTCCTCGCCGTCGATGTCACGCAGGGGCTGGGGCGGATCCCCCTCGATCGCGATTCGGGCGCGCTTGCCGGGGCCGATCTCATCGTCTCGAGCACCCACAAGTGGCTCCTCGGGCCCCACGGCGGCGGGATCGTCGGCGTACCGCCACAAGCACGCGACGCCTGGACGGTGCCCGCCGGCGGATGGTTCAACCTCCACGACGCCTTCGGGGCCGAGCGATTCGAGCGTGCCGACAGCCTTCCCGGCGCCGCGAGCTTCACCGTCGGGATGCCGAACTACCCCGCCCTCTACGCGATCAGGGGAGCGCTTGAGTATCTCACGGGTGTCGGCGTCGCCGCGATCGATCGGCGGGCAGAGCCGCTCGTGTCCGAGTGCCTCGCCGGCCTCCGGGCCCTCGGCGTCGATCTCCTCTCACCGACCGATCCGGCCCAGCTCGCGGGGATCCTCGCCTTCCGCCACCCCCGGGCCGATGCCCTTCACCGCTTTCTCCACGACCGGCAGATCCACGTCATGCACCACGCCGGCCGGCTCCGCGTCGCGCTCCACGGCTACAACATCGAAGCCGACGTGGCCACCTTCCTCCGCGAGCTTGCAAGCTCGCTTGCCGCGGTGTGACGCGCGTCGCGCGGGGAAGAAAATCCGCAGACCGAAAGCCTAAAACTCGGTGCGCTCCCGGCCTCTGCCGGCGACCGCGGCAAAAAGATCGCGGCGGGCATCGAGCAGCGCAAGAGCGTGGTGGACGTCAGACGGCTCATCGATCGGGCGCGGCGCTACCTCGGCCGGCTCCGCGGCCGTCGCCACGGGCGTGACCACCGTCCTCGACTCGCTCCCCCACGGCACGACGCTGACGACGAGTGCCGCCGCGATCCCGGCGACCATCTCGGGAAGGAGACGCTGCCGCGGATTCGCAGCGGGGGCGATCCGGGCCTGACTGGCGAGCATGAGGCGGCGCTCGCAGGCCGCCGTCTCCATCGCGCCCAAGACGGAGTCCCGGAAGCCGGCATCCGGCACGGGACGAAGGCGACCGCGAAGGAGCGATTCGAGCGCCAGGTCGCTCGGCATCGATGCAGCGTCGGCGGCGGCGTCGCGGTCGAAAGAGTCGTCGGCGTCGAAGCGGTTCATCGGATCACCTCCACGGCGAGCGCCGCGCGGAGTTTCTCGAGGGCGTAGCGATACCGTCCGGCGGCCGTGTTGAGACTCACGTTGGTCACCTTCGCGATCTGCGCGAACGTCAAGCCGCCATCGATCTTCAGAGCCACCACTTCCCGCTGGGCCTCCGGCAGCCCCGCGAGTGCCCGGGCAAGACCGGCGTCGGGCTCGTCGGTGGCGCCAGCCGTCTCGTCGGCCACCATCCGGCCGTCGGCCTCGCGTTCCCGTCCGATCTTCTCGATCGCCGTCCGCTCGAGGGCTTTCCGCTGCCGACTTCGGGCGACCGCATGCCGCAGCGAGGTGAAGGCATAGGCCTCGGGATCGTCCACGTCACCGAGACAGGCCCCCGAGCGCACCAGCCGTACGAACAGATCGTGGACGATGTCCTCCGCCTCGGTGCCGGTACAGCCGAGCGTCCGCGCGGCCCCGAGCAGCCGGCCGGCGAGGCTGTCATAGAGGGAGGCGAAGTTGGCCGAAGCCCCTTCTCCGCCCCCGTCGCCCTCAGGCGCCGTGTCGTCGCTTGTCATCGCATCGACTCCCCTCGCCATGGGCAACATGGGTCGATCGGGCGCTCTCTCCGGGGCCGCCACGGAAGGCGTCATTCCCAAGGAGCCATGAGTCCCGACGATTTGTATTCCTACTGTTCCTGCTGCTCCCCGCGAGCTGATCACATGCCCCGGATCCCCGGTCCCTCCGTGGTTGTATCCTCGCCCGGCCGCCGCGGGAAAGGGGCGGGGATTTACAGGAACGCGGCCACCGCCGACGATTGGAGTGTCTGGCCGGCCACCACCGCCCCGCGGTTGGGAACGGGCCGGCAGATCAGGGGAACAATTCACCGCCGCCCCCGCTCCGGGGAAGCCGGCGCCAGCATGGGAGACGACATGGGCTTTCACCAGACCAAGACACATCGGGCCGGCAAGCATTCCTACCACCAGATCGGCCTCGTCCGCGGCCAGTTCGGCGACATCCCCGAGGACACCTGGCTCGACTTCCTCGCCAAGAACGGCTTCGACGGTTGGGAAGAGGCCTCGTGGGAACTCGATCTCCCCCAGTGCGACACCGAGAGCGGCGCCGAGGCCTACGCGAAGAGCCGGGTCGAGAAGGCGAAGAAACGCGGCCTCGAGATCTTCTCGATCGCCACCCACCTCCAGGGGCAGGTCCTCGGCGACGAGCCCTCCGCCAAGACGCTCCAGTTCATCGGCGGCGAGCCGGTCGAGGCCTACGTAAAGTGGCGCAAGGCCGGCCATGAGCCACCGCGCACGAACCCCTACTTCGTCCCCGACGAGGTGGGGAAGCTGATGCAGGAAAAGGCCTGCAAGGATCTGATCCGCTCGGTGCGCCTCGCCCACTATCTCGGTAAGCTCCAGGACCGGACCGTCGCCGTCCCCGGCTTCGTCGGCTCGCCGGCCCATTGCTGGAGCCACTTTTTCGAGTTTCCGCCCCGACCGAAGTCGATCGGCGGCTGCCCGATCCCGGAAGTTCTCGACGTCAGCTTGGAGCTCCTCGTCGAGCGCTTCGCCCCGGTGTTCGACGCCTGCCGGAAGTATGGTGTGACGTTCGACCTCGAATGCCATCCGGGTGAGCGGGCGATGGGGGACATCGAGTCGGCCGGCGACTATCTCCGCGCCCTCGGGCTAGCGGGCTATGGCACCGACGTCGTCGGCTTCAACATCGATCCGAGCCACATGGTCTGGCAGGGCGTCTGCCCGATCGCCTTCATCCGCGAGTACGGCGAGGCGATCCACACGGCGCACATCAAGGGCGTGCAGGTGATCGACGGCCCGACCCGCGCCGGGCGTTTGGGGGGCCACCGCCCGATGGGCCACAAGCTCAACGGCTGGAACTTCGTCACCGCCGGCAGCCGGCGCGACAGCGTCAACGTCGAAGAGATGATCGTCGAGCTCAACCGGGCCGGCTACTCCGGGGCGATCAACATCGAGTGGGAGGACAACGACGCGGAGAAGAAGGCCGGCGCCGTCGCGGCGCTCCACGCCGTCCACGCCTGCGATCTCCCCCCGGCCACCGGCCGGCACGACGAGACGCTCAAGGCCTGATCCCCCCGAAACGTGTCACCACGGGAGGCGGCGGGTCGGCCCACGACCCGCCGCCTTTTTTTTCACTTCTTCCAAGAGGACCACGACCATGCCCCTCCGGTTCCTCCTCGTCGCGTGCCTGGCGGTCGTCGCTGCCACGGCCACCGCCGCGCCGCGGTCCGCCACGCCCCCGACGTCGATCACCGTCCCGGCGGGTTTCAAAGTCGAGCTCATCCGCTCGGCCCAGGAATCGGAAAGCTCCTGGATTTCGATGGCCTTCGACGAAGCGGGCCGGATCATCGTCGGCCTCGACGACGTCGGTGTCGCCCGGCTCGCCCCGCCGAAGAGCCCCGGAGGGGAGTGGTCGTTTACGCGCCTCGACGACACCCTCCGCCATTGCCGCGGCGTCCTCGTCCACGAGGGCTCGCTCTACGTCAACGCTTGCGACACGAAAGAACTGTGGCGGTTTCGCGACGCCGACGGCGACGGCACCTACCGCGACCGCACGAAACTCAAATCGTTCGATTACCGCAGCCGCTACGGGCATGGTCAAAACCAGCTCACCGTCGGCCCCGACGGCGCCCTCTGGTCGATCGTCGGCAACGACGTCACGTTTCCTCCAGAAACGTCCCCCGAGTCCCCCTACCGCGATCCCCACACCGATCGGCTCCTCCCCGATCCGGCCGACGGTGGCCAAGACGATCGGGTCGGCTACCTCCTCCGCTTCGACCCGGAGGGGGAAGCATGGACGGTGTTCGCCGGTGGCTTCCGCAATCAGGTCGACGCCGATTGGAACGAAGACGGCGAATGGTTCACCTGGGACAGCGACATGGAATGGGATGTCGGCCAGCCGTGGTACCGGCCGACGCGGGTGAATCATGTCGTTTCGGGGGCCGAATATGGCTGGCGCTGGAGCACGCTCAACTGGCCCCCCTCCTATCCCGACAGCCTCCCGGCGACGCTCGAGACCGGCCTCGGCTCACCGACCGGCGTCGTCTTCGGCCGCCGCGGTACGTTCCCCGGGAAGTGGCGCGACGCCCTCTACATGGCCGATTGGCAGCATGGCCGGATCCTCGCCGCTTGGTTCACGCCCGACGGGGCGAGCTACACCGCCACCGACGAGCTGTTTGCCGAGGGGAGCCCGATGAACGTCTGCGACATGCAGTTCGGCCCCGACGGCGCCTTGTGGTTCATCACCGGCGGCCGTGGCTCGCAGTCGGGGCTTTACCGGGTGTCGTTCACCGGCGACGCGGCGGCCGTGCCCCCCTCCCCTTCCCTCGATCCTGCGGTCGCCGCCGCCGCGAAGGCTGCCCGGGCCCGCCGCCGCGAGCTCGAGTCCTTTCATGGAGGACCACTCTCGACAGCGAATCAGGCCACGCTTCAAAACCTCTGGCCGGAGCTCGGGTCGGAAGATCGTTGGCTGCGGACGGCGGCGCGGATCGCGCTGGAGCGGCAGCCGGTGGCGGCGTGGCGGGAGAAGGTCCAAGTCGAACAGCGGCCGCTCGCTCGTGGCGAAGGATTGCTCGCCTGGGTGCGAATGGCACCGCCCGCGGAGCGTTTGGAGGTCGTCCGGGCGACGCTCGCCGGGCCAGTCGGTGCCGATGAGCCGGAAGTCCTCCTCGCGCTCCGCGTCCTCTCGATCGCGCTGGCGCGTGGTGTCGAGCTGCCGGAGGCCGATCTCACAAAGCTCCACACGCTTCTGGCGACGCTCGATCGCCATCCGTCAGCGCTTGTCCAGCGGGAGCTTATCGAGCTTCTGGTCGCCACCGAGGCGCCGGGAGCGACGCAACGGGTGATCGACCACCTCGGCCGGGCGGCGAGCCAGGAGGATCAGATCCACTGCGTCCACGCCCTCGTCCGCTCGAAGGGCTCGTGGACGCTCGAGCACCATCGCCGGCTCCTCGACTGGTTCGCCGGGGCGCGGCAGTTTCGCGGCGGGCATCTCATCGGCCAGATTGTCAGCCGGATGCAGGCCGATCTCGTCGCCACGATCCGCGACGACGAGAAGCCGATGCTCGCCGAGTCGCTCGCGCTTCTGGACAAGCCGATTGCGGAAGGAGAAGCGATCGCTGCCGCCCCCCCGCGGCCCGTCGTCAAACAGTGGACGCAGGCCGATCTCGCCCCCCATCTCGACAAGGCCCTCGCCCCGCGCGACGCCGACGCCGGAAGGCGGGCCCTCGCTGCGGCGCAGTGCCTCACGTGTCATCGGCTCGGGTCGTCGGGATCGGCCGTCGGGCCCGACCTCTCGGCGATCGGGAAGCGGTTCGACGCCCGGGGAATCGTCGAGTCGATTCTCGAGCCGTCGAAGGTGGTCGATCCGAAGTATCACGCCACGACCTGGGTGCTCGCCGACGGCCGCGTCGTGACCGGCCGGGCGAACATGGTCAACGACCGGGAGATCGGCGTCGAGGTGAACTCGCTGACCGGGGAGTCGATGAAACTCCTCCGCAGCGAGATCGAAAGCTCCCATCCTGCAACCGTGTCACCGATGCCACAGGGGCTCCTCGACACGCTCAACGAAGAGGAGATCCTCGATCTCGTGGCACTGCTCCGCGCCGGGGGATGACACGGAGCGGACGATCCCGCCACTGCCTTCCGACGCTCACGTCCGCCTGAGATGGAGCACACCATCGGCGCAATCAGCGAGGGGTCGCCCGTGCTCCGCAAGCCGGCGTAGGATGCGAGCGCAGCCATGGATGGCGGAGCGAAGCAGGCTCCGAGCGAACGAAGGCCACGAAGGCCGAAGTGAGCTCGGCTGGGGGCACGGTCGACCCCGAAGCCGAGCGTGGGCCCAGAGTCGGGACGAGGAACGCGAGAGTTCACTCCCTCGGCCAGCGGAACGTCTTCTCCGATTCGACATGCTCGAGGAGATCGGCTTTCTTCCACCAAGTGTTCTTCATTTCGCGCCGTGAATAGAGCTTTTCGGCCTGGTCGACGTAGTGCAGCGACTCGGGGTGGCCCGACTGGCCCCACGGGGTGCAGGTGAAGCTCTCCACGCCGTCGGGCCCGAAGAACATCAAAATCACCGCCATCGAGCCGGAGTTGGCGATGAACCGGCCCGGCTTCGTCGGATCCTCGGCCGAACGGACGTCCATGAGCGTCTCGGAGAAGTTGGCATCCTTGTTGCCCTTGTCGAAATCGGCGCCGGGGGCGGGGAAGTAATGCCCGCCTCGGCCGACGACATGGGCCTCTCCCCAGGGAATGTCCCACCGTCCGTACTTTTGATGCATCTCGTCGATCGTCGCCCGGAAGAGCTGCATCGCTTCTTTCCGCGTGGCGTCATCGAGGCGGCCGTTGTTGTGGAGCGGCGCGAGATCGAGCCCCACGCCGCACTTCAGCCGCCAAAACTTGAGGAGCGCCGCCCCGCGGGCATCGGGAAGGTAGTCGCCGTCCCAAGCGAGGGCCACTTCGACGGCCTTCTTCACCTCGGCGTCGGAAGCCCAAGCGGCGTCGGCTTCGTAGGCCCGGCGCAGCTCTCCCTGCCAGGCGCGCGCGAGACGATCGTGGATGTCGAGGGCGTAGGCCTTCGCTTCCTCAGGGCTCACCGAGGCATCGTTGTGAAGGAGCTCGATCGAGCGCCGGCCACGCGGGTTGTTTTGATCCCAGGTCGTGTTGTAGACGTGGGGAGGATACTTCTCAGGCACCAGCGGCGAATCGATCATCATGTTCGCCGGGCTGATGTTGCAATTCTGCATGTAGCCCTGCTCGGGATTGACGATCTTCACAAGCTCGGCCTGCGGGTGAAGCTTCGTCCAGGCCGTCTTGCTCGTCGTCCCGTCGACGGGCCGCCTGAAGTCGAAGCCCTCCGGGCGGACAGGGGTGGCCCCGTTGCGGACATAGGAGATGTTGCCGTCGCAATCGGCGCTCATCACGTTCTGCTCGTTGTACTGATGGCGTTCGAGGGCGG
>JBIIQL010000363.1:0-4479 GCA_044342095.1 Pirellulales bacterium | reverse complement strand
CAACGTCGCGAGCTCGTCCACGACGGCTCGGTCCAAATCGTGTGAGGCGATCCCAGTGGCTACGGTCACGATCCTCGCTTCGATCTTTTCGGCGATCTCCCTGACGCGCTGCCGGACCAGGGGCCAGCTTATGCCGGCGTCCTTGGCAAATTGTTCCCACCCTTTGGTGTCGAGTTCGCCCAGTGTCGATCGTCTCCCAATCTTCATCGCGAAAGTGGCCGCGATTTCCGGGTAGAAAGCGGTGGAAAGTAGGTCGTAAAGCGGTGCGAGTCTGCGGCCTCTGCTCCGGTGGAGAATTGAGAAGTTCTTTCCATGCGCATCGGCGTTACCGACAATCACGTTGAAGATTGCGGCATCGAGCAGCTTGATGACGTCAAGTCCAGGCACGGCAGAGCTTTTCCGCAAGAGTGTGAAGCAGTCCACGAAGGTGGGGCCGCCCTCGCTGGCGTATTTGTTTTCCGGAGCGACTCCAGTCGCCTGGCAGAAGTCCTCTTGGTGAATCCGTTGAACGCGGCCGTCGGCGTCGACGAAGCGGTCGTATCGTTCGATCAGAAGAAACGTCCTGCCACAGACGACACGAGGCTCGACCTTGGCGACGTCGAGCCCGACCGCCTCGGCGAGCCGCATCACGAATGCTTCGTTTTCGGTCGTGCCCCTAAACCGTCCGAGAGGGGGTTTGAGGATGTGCGTCGTGGGTTGCCCCGGCGCCGATAGCGCAACCCCGTTGTCCACGAGAACCACCGGCACCTTCGGTTGCGCACCGGCTAACGAGAGCCGCAATCCTTTTTCACCAACGAGCAACGGTCGAAGCGGAAGCTCGTCAAGCAACTTGATCAAAGCCACATCATCGAGCCGGGTTGGGGGATACTTGGCAGGCGAAGAGGACGGACCCATTCCGGGGGGGAGCAGCTCTATCGCCCCCGCGACGTCACCGCCCAACCGATCGAGAAGCGAGAAGTCGTTTGCAGGGGATACACCGAGCACCCTGGCGACGACTTCTCGCTGATTCTCCTCGGGTAGGAGGCCGGCAAAGAACGGTCGGCACTCCCTTTTCTTGAAGGCCTTTTCTCGTTTTGGCAACGAGGCCGACAGGGGGAGGGTATGCGCGTCGGCAAGCCAAGCCGGGGCATAAACGAAGCCGAGATCGCCATGGTCGTTTTGAGTCAGCTGGCCGACGATTTTGTTGTCCCACCAAACGTCGAGATTGCGCTTCATGGCCGACGACTACCCAGAGGCTCGGGAGGAGGGGTGATTTCGATGGAGCACCCGAGCGTTGCCAGGACCTGAAGTGTTTTGCCGAGCTGCGCCGTGGGCTTCCCGGCCTCCAGCTCGACGATGAACCGCAAGCCGACTCCGGCGGCACCCGCGAGTTCGTCCTGGCGCATCCGACAGGCTTTGCGTGTGGATCGCACGATCTCGCCGACAGCGGCAGGGTTCAGTAAGCGAGGGTTCATTTCTTTACCGAACGGGAAATATTTAAGAATATCCAATCTAATATGCCACAAAATGTCCCGA
This sequence comes from Pirellulales bacterium, assembly GCA_044342095.1. GTDB lineage: Bacteria > Planctomycetota > Planctomycetia > Pirellulales > UBA1268 > QWOP01. The sequence goes on along the minus strand of JBIIQL010000363.1, from coordinate 2,964 downwards.
TCGGGAAAGAAGTGCGTTTGGAGGGGCCGGAAAGCCCTCTGTTGTCCCGATCGGGAAATCGACTTTTAGTCTTTTTTTGTGGTGTGAATGGCATTTTTTGACGCGATTTGTGCGATTTTTTGAGGGAGTTTTTTTGTTGCCAGATCGGGGTTGCGTGTAGCACCTAAAAAATGCGGGTTTCTGGCTCTTGGCCGACCCCTCCTTTCAATCGCAGGCGGCATCGCAACAGCTGGTGTGAATGCCGGTTGAAAAGTGCAGCGCGCGGCGGCCGAAAAGTGCAGCGCAGGGGTTTCATGGGACGACCATCAGTCGGCCTCTCTGTTGCTCTCTCCGCGTCCATGCCCGAAGCGCTGCGGCTGCCATGCTCGTCGCCCCGCTCGACTCCGGCCCGTCTTTGCGGCGCCTCTCCGAGTGGACCGACTTCGCCGACACGCTCGCCGACCTACGGCAGCAGTGCCCCGCCGCGATGACCGTCGTGGTCCGGATAGCCAGGCTCTCGGAGACTTTTCCTGCGGAGTGTTGCCGGCGTCAGCGGAGGTTCGTCATCTGCCTGAACGGCCAGATGGGAGAGCTGGGGCGTACATCTCGCGCCACGCCGTGATCTGTTCCTCGCTCACGATCCCCTGCTCCACGAGTTTCCCCTCGCGGATCAGGTAGTACTTCGGGACCGCATCGACCACGAAATCCTCCTTGAAGGCGTCGGTGCAGATCCCGGAAGGGTAGGCCGCGAGGGCGGCATCGAAGGAGTCGGGATCGTTGTCGATCGAGAGACGGTGGATGACCGGCGCGTTGTCGCGACCAGCGATCGCCGCGATGAACGTCTCGACCGACGGGGCGAGGTCGTGGCAGGGCCCGCACCAGGTCGCCCCGAAGAGGAGGATATGCGTGCGGTCGGCGGGCAGGGACAGTTCCCCCGGCATGCCATCGGCACCGCGGATGAGCGGCACGGAGGCGAGTTCGCGGCCGACGAGCGACGCGACTTTTCTGTCCGCGGCCGCACGCTCCCGGAAGCGTTGCCGCATGTTCGACTTTCCGCCGAGCACGAAAGCGAGGAGGTTGGCTTGCAGGCGATAGTCCCGCAGGATCTCCGGACAGGGCAGTTCCTTGCCGTCGGGGCGAAGCGGACGGACCTCGAGCCGTTCGACCGCGGCAGCAGGATCACCGGTGGCGGCGTTCGCCGACAGCCTGGGCACGACGCGGTAGAGCACCCTGCCGGCGATGGCCGCGCGCTCGTCCGTGGGAACTCCCGGGGCGTGATGGACCACGTCGTAGCGCACCTCGAGGAGGAGCCTCGCATCGTCCGGCAGGGGGAAAACCGACCTTGGCACATGGATCTGGCTCGACGGAACATCGGTCACCAAGCCACGATCCCCTGGACCGACCGCCTCGGTGTACGCGAGGTGTTCGCTGGTTAACGTCCGCCGTTCCTCACCCATCCGCTCGACGAACAGTTCCATGGTGCCGGTGACGCGGAGCGTGTCGTGCTCCCCCGTGACACCGGGTGAATCGATGACGAAAAAATTGGCTTCCACGTTGCACTCGATGGGGACGTCGAAGGCACTGCACGGCAGCCAGGTGGGATCCTTCCGCTTGGAACGCGCGAGAACGAGCATGTCCGGATCGAGGATGTCGTAACAGCTCACCATGACGCCTCCCGGTGGCACCGTGGCCTCCGGGCGGGCCTCGTCTGGAACGAGGCTGTCCGGCATGGGCCAGTCCGGGTAGGTGGCCGCGAGCGCCGCGGTGATCCTCAGGCGATCGACAAAGGAAAAGCAGTTTCCCAGATTCACGAATGCCGCCACGGTGCGGACGGCATCCTCCTCCGAGAGCCCTCCCTGTTCGAGGGCTTCGATGAAGCCGGAAGCGAACTGCTCCGGATACAGCCGCCGTTCGAGGGCGAACTCGGCGGCGATGAAGGCCTCGATCGCCTCCCGTACGGGGTTCGGCATGCCCGTGAGCCCGTTCCTGTCGAAGAGGTAGTCGCTCCGCTCCAAGGAACGGACGGTGTCGGTCGGTGCAGACGTTTCATCGTCCGCGTGCCCCGACCGGGGCATGACGAGCGATGTCCCGACGAGACAGGCGCCCGAAAGGACCGCCACCCCCCAGGACCACCGCCACCCGTCCTTGCGAAAGCATCGCATCGGTTCCTCCCGATCATCGTGGTCCGACCACGCCGTCCATACCCCCTCTGGAAAGCGTACTCGGCCGCCTTCGGCCCAGGAAACCTCCGGAATCGGCCGGAAGTAACGATTCGTTTTTGGACATCAGGTAATCAGACGCTGTCCCAGGCGCGGCCGGTCCTCTCCATTCACCTCCCCCAAGGAGATCCCACGTAGCAATGTCCACCGCCATCACTACCGACACTGGCCAGACCATCTCTCACCTGACCACTACACCCTCAACCACCAACAACCCCGCTCACGGGGCTCCAAGACGGCCAGCCAAAGGTCTTCAGGGACACCGCGATCACGAACTTCACGGAGTTCTTCGGCAGGTTCCGGCGGCTGAACGTCCGCAGCAACCCCGAGCTTGACGCCCTGGTCGATCAGGCCCGGCAGGTCATCACCGGCATCGAGCCCCAGCAGCTTCGGGACTCGGTCAGGCTTAGGCAGATGGTGGCCAACGACTTCACGCGGATCGAGCAGGCCGTCGGAGATCTCCTCGTCGATCGGCCCCGGCGGAACATCCTGCGGCGCGGGCAGACGGGAGCGGGAGCATGACCGAGCCGACCGAGATGGAACTGGTCGTCGGCGCGGATGGAGGCGTCAGGTGCATCGACGACGAGAGCTTGGACCTACGGGCACTCGGGAAGCTGCAGATCACCCGGGTGAGCCACGTCGAGCCGGACTCGGAGGGCTGTTGGTGGGCCGACATGGGGCCTGTTGGAGGGCCGGTGTTGGGGCCCTACGCGAGCCGGTCGGAGGCGCTGCAGGCGGAGCGGGGGTGGTTGGTAAGGAGGAGGTG
>JBIIQL010000362.1:0-4489 GCA_044342095.1 Pirellulales bacterium | reverse complement strand
CCCCCAGACATTGAGGATCGCGATCCCGCGACGGGCCGCCGTGTCGTCGCCGGTGGTTGCCCAGACCAGCGCGTTGGCATACGCCTGCCGGGCATGCTCCTTCTGATCGGCCTCGCTGCGCGGCGCCGTGTCAAACCGCCCCGCGACGGCCAAGCCGCGGAGCCTGCCGAGGGCCCTCGTCCACGGCTCTTCCCCCGCGGCGAGCTTCGCCTTAACGACGTCGAGTTCGGCCTGACCGACGACGCTCCCCGGGTGAGCGAAGACGTGGGGCTCCGCCGCCACGGTTGTCGCTGGGGATTGGACCCAGAGGACCGTCAGGACCGCGACGATCACGGGCAACACGAGAGCCACGACCACAGGCCAGGGCTGGGCGAGGTTTTGCTTGGGTGTCATGGCTGGATGATCCACCGGAGGCTGCCGAACGCCCCGGAGGATAAACTACGCTCCTGATCGTGTGGGGGGCCGTGCCACCTTTTTCCCCTCATCGACAGGCATCGCTCCTTCCACTCGCCAGGCCCTGTTCGATGATTCGATCCGCTCTTACGCGAATCATCGCGCTGGCCGTCCTCGGGGCCGGGGCCGCGCACGCCGCGGCGGCGGAGGAGGGGAGCGTCGAGCCGTCTGCGGCCGCGGTGCGGAGTCTCCTTGCCAGCCGCTGTGGGAAGTGCCACGACAATGCCACGGCGAAGGGGGGCTTGTCGCTCGCCTCGGCGGCCGGGCTCCTTGCCGGCGGTGACAGCGGGCCGGCGATCGTTCCGGGGAAGCCGGAGGAGAGCCTGCTTGTCGCCGCGGTGGGGTATGCCGACGACCGGGTGCAGATGCCCCCGGGTGGGAAGCTCTCGGCGGCAGCGATCAAGAGCCTCGGCGAGTGGGTGACGCAGGGTGCCCCATGGCCGGCCGACGGCGGTCCCGCCGGGGCCCTCATCGCGCGGCCCGCGCCACGGCGGATCACACTACGCCGATGCCCGCGATCTCATCCAGCTGCCGCCGGAGAGCGATTTCCGCGAGGCATGGCGCTACCGCGACTGGGTGGTCGACGCCTTCAACCGCGACCTTCCCTACACCGACTTCCTCTCCCGGCAGATCGCCGGCGATCTCCTCCAGCCTCATGATCCGGGAAGGATCGACGCCGAGGCACTCGTGGCGACAGGGTTCCTGGCGATCGCCGACTTCGTGCCGGGGGATGTCGACAAGGAACGGATGATCGCCGACTGCGTCAACGATCAGATCGACGTCGTCAGCCGGGCTTTTCTCGGCCTCTCCCTCGCCTGTGCGCGCTGCCACGACCACAAGTTCGATCCCGTCTCGACCGACGACTACCACGCGCTGGCCGGGATCTTCTTCAGCACCCGGCTCATTCCCGGGCCGGTGAAGGGGAACACGCCCCTGATCCGTGTGCCGCTCCTGCCGGCGGGGGAGATCGCGGGCATCGAGTCCCAAGCGGCCGCCGATCGGAAGCGGCTCGCGGAGCTTGCCGGCCTGATGAGCGTCGCCCGCGAGGCCGAGCACCGGCGGGCGCTCGAGGCGATCGTGGTGGCAGACTCGCCCCGCTCTTGCCTCGCCGCCTGGGATCTTCGCCATGCGGCCAGATCAGGCGTGCCGATGTCGGCCGCCGCGATGGCCGCGGAGAGACAGCTCGACGAGAAAACGCTCGATCGTTGGCTCTCCCTTCTCGCCGCGCCGCCATCGATTTTCACCCCCCTCGCGGCCGCCACGGGGCGCGAGGAGGCCGTCCGCTTCGTGGCTGCGCTTGCCGAGCAGCTGGCCGCCGAAGGGGCCAGGCGCGAGGGGCGGCGTACCGATCCGGCCGGCGGGAGGGGGGAGGAGCTGTTCCGGTTTCGCGCCGATGATCCCGAGCTCGTGTGCGATCCGGCCGGGAAGATCGTCGCCTGGCCCGACCGGGACGGACTGGCCGACGATGCCCTTCCCCTCGCGGAGCTCGCCGCGCCAACGCTCGCCACGGCCGTCATCGGCGGTCGAGAGCAGCCGGTGGTGCGCTTCGATGGCAGCGCGATTCTCGCGGCCGGCCGGGAGGTTCCGGCGGTCGGTGCGGTGATGGCTCTCTTTCGCCCCGCCGCCGACGCCGCGCCGGGGCAGCGCCTCCTCGGCTGGGAGGACGCGGCCGTCGGGCAGCATGGCGTCGGGCTGATCGCCGAGAAGACGGGGGCCCTCCACGCCATCCTCCGCCGCGGCAGTGGCAACGGCGACGTCGTCGTCGGCCCCCCCCCTGAGCCGGCGGGCTTTCAGCTCGTGACGCTCACCTGGGGCCCCGGTGGCACGAAACTCTTCCGCAACGGAGAGCTTGCCGGATCAAACGCCGGACTCGAGGCGGTGTCGTCCGCCCCCGACATCGGTGGCCTGCGGATCGGCGGGGCTGGCTCGGGAGCCGGGCCTTCGTTTCGCGGCGACCTGGCCGAGCTGCGAGTCGTCGCCGGCGCGCTCGATGACGCAGCGCGTGGCCGGATCGAGGCAGAGATCCGCGCTCGCTGGCTCGACGAAGCTGCGGTCGTCGAGTCGGCTGGCTCCGACAGCTTCGAGTTTTTCACCGGATCGATGAGCCCATTCGCCCGCCCGGCTGCCGAGCGCGATGCCTGGCTCGAGAGCGCCGCCCGGGAACGGATCGAAAGCCTCCGCGCTGAACACGATCCCTTGGCGAAGAAGCCCGCGGTGGAGATTCCCCGCGCGGTGGTCGTTCAGGATGGCGGCGTGCCCGAGACGCGGCACGCCGGCTTTCAGGATGCGGCGGTGTTGATCCGGGGGAATCCCGCCAACCGCGGCCATGTCGTGCCGCGCGGATTTCCGCGCGTCCTCGTCGCCGGCGAGCCGACGCCGATCGGCGCGGGGAGTGGCCGGCGCGAGCTGGCCGCGTGGCTTTCGAGCCCCTCCCATCCGCTCACGGCACGGGTCATGGTCAATCGACTCTGGCAGCATCATTTTGGCGCCGGCATCGTCCCGGTCGAAGGAGGTTTTGGCCTCCGCGGCGAGCCGCCGAGCCATCCGGCGCTCCTCGATCACCTCGCCAGCCGGTTCGTCGAATCGGGCTGGTCGATGAAGGCGATGCACCGGCTGATGATGCGCTCGAGCACCTACCTGCAGGGGAGCCGGGCCGATGCCGCCGCGCTTGCTGCCGATCCCGGCAATCGGCTCCTCGGCCGGATGCCGCGCCAGCGGCTCGAGGCCGAGGCGATTCGCGACGCATGCCTGGCCGTCTCCGGCCGGCTCGACGCCACGGCGGGGGGCCCGGCCTTCAGCGATCTCATGACGCCGCGGCGGAGCCTCTATCTGATGGCGACACGGACCGGCGCGAAGACCACCGGCTTTGGCGCCCTCTTCGACGGCGCCGACTGCGGCGCCATCGTCGAGGCGCGGAAGGCGTCGACCGTCGCTCCGCAGGCCCTCTTTCTCCTCAACGATCCCTTCATCCTCGATTTGGCCGACGCGCTCGCGGCGCGGATTTCCCTCGAGCGGCCTGATGGGGATCTTCAGTCGCGGCTCGAACGGCTCCACGCGCTGCTCTTTGGGCGATTGCCGACCGATGAAGAAAGGACACTCGCCGGTGAGTTCCTCGCCGAGTCGGGGAGCGATGGCTGGGCGAGGCTTTGCCATCTTCTTCTCTGCAGCAATGAGTTCATCCATGTCGACTGAACGGCCGATCGTGTCCACGCGCCGCGATCTCCTCCGCCACGCGGGCGCAGGCTTCGGCGGCCTGGCGCTGGCGGCGCTGATGCAGGAGCGCGCTGCCGGAGGGGATGCCGCGCGGGGAGTCGACGCGTCCAATCCACTCGCGCCGCGGCCTCCCCATTTCGCCCCCCGGGCCAAGCGGGTGATCTTCTTGTTCATGCCGGGGGGGCCGTCGCAGGTCGACACGTTCGATCCGAAGCCGCGGCTCCAGGCCGACGACGGCAAGCCGGCGCCAAAGGCCTACCTCGGCCAACAGCGCACGCTCCTTGCTTCGCCCTGGAAGTTCGCCCGCCATGGTCAATCGGGGATCGACGTCAGCGAGCTCTTTCCCCACACCGCCAGGCAAGTCGATCGGCTCTGCGTCATCCGTTCGATGGTCACCGACGACCCGAATCATCCGGGGGGCTGCCTCCTGATGAACACCGGCGAGCGTGTCCTCTCCCGGCCGAGCCTGGGGAGCTGGGTGACTTACGGCCTCGGATCAGAGAATGAAAACCTCCCCGGATTCATGGCGATCGGCCCGGGGCCGCTCATCGAAGGGGCGCGGCAGTACGGGGCAAGCTTCCTCCCGGCGGCGCACCAGGGGACGTTCGTCGCCGATCTCGAAGCGCCGATTCGCAACCTCGCCAATGCCCGCGTCAGCCCGTCGCAGCAGCGGCGCGATCTCGATGCGCTTGCCCGCTTCAACGAGCTCCATCGGGCGAGCCGAGCCGACGACAGCCGGCTGGCGGCGCGGATCGCCGCCTTCGAGCTCGCCTACCGGATGCAGGCGGAGGCCCCGGAAGCTTTCGAGCTTGCCGGGGAGACA
>JBIIQL010000361.1:0-4498 GCA_044342095.1 Pirellulales bacterium | reverse complement strand
GCTCCATCCGGCCGCCGGGCTGACCTCGAGGATCTGCTCGGGGCGGAGGATCCTCCGGTAGCCCTCCTGGAGGGCCCGAGGGACGAGGGGTCGAAGCTGAATCGCGTCGGTCCGGGAGGCCCAGATAGATGTCTGCCGGCCGAGATAGCCGAGGGCCACCGCAGCCTCCTCCGACGACGGCCGCCGCGACAGCGCCCGCTCGAAAAGGCGACGGACGAACGCCTCGTCTTCCCCTTCGGGCGCGCTCGGGCCGGCTTCCGCCGCGACGCGCTCGGCGAGGGCCAAGGCACGGCTGCGGGCAAAGTCGCCGTTGACCATGAGGAGCGCCTGCGGAGCGACGGTGGTCACGGCGCGCTCGCCGACGGGGCTCGTCGTGTTCGTGTAATCGAGGGCTTCGAGTTCCGGCACGAGGAGTGTGCGTTTGACGAAGCCGTAGATGCTGCGGCGATCCTGTTCCCGCGGATGCGAGATCTCCCAGCCGAGGCCGGGCCGCGACTGGCCGGAGAGCGAATCGGGACCGACCTGCATGAAGAAGCCACGGCCGCCGACCGCCGGATTGATCGAATCGGCGGCGGACAGGAAGGCATCGCGGATGACCTCCGCCTCGAGCCGGCGCCGGTTCTGCCGCCAGAGGAGCGCATTCGGCTCATCGGCAGCGAGGCACTCCGGCCGATCGGCCCGCGACGACATCCGATACGCCCGCGACCGGAGGATCGTGCGGTGGAGGGATTTGAGGCTCCAGCCGGAGTCGATGAGCTCGACGGCGAGCCAATCGAGCAAGTCCGGGTGGCTGGCCGCAAGGCCGGCGGCGCCGAAGTCGTTCGGCGTGGCGACGAGCCCGCGACCGAAGCTGTGCTGCCAGAGCCGATTGGCGGCGACGCGGGCCGTAAGGGGATTGGCGGGGCTCGCGATCCACTCGGCAAGTGCCCGCCTCCCTTCGAGGCCGACTGGGGCCGCGTCCCCACTTCGGAAGAGCTCGGGGAGGCCGGGCGAAACGACCGCCCCGGGCGTGGCGGGGTTGCCGCGGATGAGGATGTGGCAGGGCTCCGCGGTGGCCTCGGCCTCGCGTGCCGACAGCGCCCACTCCTCCCCGGCGGCGATCGGCAGGAACATCGCCGCGTCGGGCTTCGGGGGGAGCATCGCGCGCTCGTAGCGACGCACTCCCCTGATCATGCCGATGAGGCTGTAGTAATCGGCCTGCGACAACGGATCGAACTTGTGGTCGTGGCAGCGGGCACAGCCGAGGGTCGTGCCGAGGAACGCCTGACCGATCGTGGAGAGGGCATCGTCGAGCTCGTCATACCGGGCAAGGCGGATGTCGTCCGGCTCGTCGTCCCACGTCCCGAGATGCCAGAACCCGGAGGCGATGACGGCGGAGTCGGTGCGCGGCTCGAGGAGATCACCGGCGATCTGCTCGCGGATGAAGCGGTCGAAGGGCATGTCGCTGTTGATCGCGCCGATCACCCAGTCGCGGTAGCGCCAGGCGTAGGGCTTCTCGTCGTCTCGCTCATAGCCATTGGTCTGGGCGTAGCGAACGACGTCGAGCCAGTGCCGCGCTTGCCGCTCGCCGTAGGCAGGCATCGCCAGGAGCTTCTCGACCAACGCCTCCCAGGCGGCATCGGAAGGATCACGCTCGAACGCCTCGACCACCTCCAAAGGCGGCGGCAGGCCGACCGTGTCGAACCACACCCGCCGCACCTGCTCGTGCGGCGTCGCGGGGGGATTGGGGCTGATGCCGGCCGCCGCCATCCTCGCGATCAAGAGCGCGTCGATGGCTCCCCTGCCCTGGTCAGCTCCCGCTCCGGTCATCGGTACGGCGGGCCTGACGACGGGCCGATAGGCCCAGCGGGCCCGGTCTTCCGCACTGATCGTGAACCCTGCCCGACGGACGGCGGCCACGGACTCCCCCTCCGCCCCCGGCCAGGGCAGCCCACGCCTCACCCACTCCTCGAGCAACTCGATCTGGGGGGGGGCGAGCCGACCGGCAGGGGGCATCTGGAGGGCCGCATCGGCATAGTGCACGGCCTTGAGGAGCAGGCTTTCCGCCGGCTGGCCAGGGACCGCCGCCGGCCCCGAATCACCCCCAGCGAGCAGCGCGGCGTGTGAGTCGAGCCGCAATCCCCCCTCGGCTGCCGCTGCATGGCACTCCAGGCAATGCTCATGGAGGAGGGGGCGGATGCGCGCCTCGAAGAACGCGTGATCGGCGGCGGTCGCCGCGGCCGACTCGGGCTCCTCGCCGCGTGCCCCCCCCACCGCCGCCACCAAGGCGACGATCGCCACCGCGGCCAACGCCATTCCCGTTCGTCGCACCGGCAGCTTTGAAATGGTTCTGCGCATGGGAAACTCCATCCTGGAGTTTACGTCGCCACGCCCCGCTGAGCCATGCGGGGCGTGGGGATGCGTTACAGCGAGATCTGCTCGCCGATCTCCATCACCTGATCGGCCGGCACCTGGTAGCGCCGTTCCTCCTGGACGGCATTCCGCTTGAGGTAGGCGAAGATCGCCTCGGGGATGTGGGACAGCCGCCCCCCTTCGTCAGCGATGATCGTCGAGTGGCCGATGAAGAACGTCGCCGTATCGACGTCGAAGGGGATGTGGTGCTCCACGGAAAGTTGCCGGAGGAGGGGGATGAGCAAAGGCTGCTCCATGTAGCCGAAGTGGACGGTGATCCTCCAGAAGCCATCGGTGAGCTTCTCGACCTTCGACCGATCCGCCCCGGCGACCTCGGGAACGGGGGCATCGACGACGGTCAGAAGCATGACCGTCTCCTGGAGCGCCCGCGTGAGTTCCACGTGGTGGACGAGAACGGGGGGCACGTGTTCGACGCTCGGCGCCAGGAACACCGCCCCCCCCGGCACGCGCGAGGCCACGTGGTCTTTGAGTTCCGGCCATTCCTCTTCCCAGGGTCCGAACTGCCGCGAGTAGCGATCGATGACCGCCGTCCGCCCATGGCTCCAGATGAGCATGCCGGCGATCAGCGCCGCGCCGATCAGCATCGGCACGTAGCCGCCGTCGAAAAACTTGAAGAGATTCGCGGCGAGGAAGGGGATGTCGAGAGCGAGAAAGAAGGCCAGGAGGCCGAGGCTTCGCCACTTCGGCCAGCCCCAGGTGTAACGGACGACGAGGTAGTAGAGGACGGAGGTCACGGCCATGGTGCCGGTGACGGCGATGCCGTAGGCCGCGGCGAGCCGCACGCTCTCGCGGAACGTGAGCACGAGCGCCAGGCAGCCGATCGCCAGCAGCGCGTTGACCTCGGGGATGTAGATCTGCCCCTCGTTGTCGCGGGCGGTGTGGCGGATCGTCATCCGGGGGAGAAAGCCCTGCAGCATCGCTTGCCGCGTCAGCGAAAAGGCGCCAGAGATGAGAGCCTGTGAGGCGATCACCGTGGCGAGGCTCGAAAGGAGAACCAGCGCCCAGGTGGCTGCCCCGGGGGGCACCATGCGGAAAAACGGTTCGGCGGCGGCCGTGGGATCGCGGAGGATGAGCGCCCCCTGACCCAGGTAGGCAAGGACGAGCGCCGGCAGGACGAGCACGCTCCACGCCAGACGGATCGGCTTGAGACCGAAGTGCCCCATGTCGGCGTAGAGCGCCTCGCCCCCGGTGACGACGAGGACGACCGACCCGAGGATCAGAATCCCGCGGAAGCCGTGCCGAAGGAAGAACTCGATGCCCCACCAGGGGGAAAGCGCGCCGATGATCTCCGGCTCCTCGACGACCTGTCGCAGCCCCAGCAGCGCGAGCGTCGTGAACCAGACGAGCATGACCGGGCCGAACAGCTTTCCCACGTCGCCGGTGCCGCGAGATTGGATGGCGAACAGGCCGACGAGGATCAGGCAGGTGATCGGAACAACGAAGCTCTTCAGCGCCGGGCTGGCGACGGCGAGCCCTTCGACGGCGGAGAGGACGGAGATCGCCGGCGTGATCACGCCGTCGCCGTAGAGGAGCGACGCTCCGACGACGGCCAGGAGCGTCATCCCGGAGACACCGCCGATCCCGTGGGCGGAGTGGCGGTAGCGTTCGGGGACGAGGGCCAGAAGCGCGAGGATCCCCCCTTCCCCGTCGTGGTCGGCCCGCATCACGAAGACGACGTACTTCACCGTGACAACGAGCACGAGCGCCCAGAACATGAGCGAGAGGATGCCGAACAGATCGGTGCGATCGACCGTGTCGCCGTGGGCGGCGGCGACATGGAGGCACTCTTTGAGTGTGTAGAGGGGGCTCGTGCCGATGTCGCCGAAGACGACGCCGAGCGCCAGGAACGCGAGGCGGAGGAGATCGCCCCGGCCGGCCCCAGGGGTGTGCGCGGGGGCTGGGCTGGTGCCATGATTCATCAACGTCTCCTCAGGCTCGAAGAAAGCCAGTCTATCGGTCGGCAGCTCGCGCCCGTACCCGCCACCCCTGACACGGCAGAAACCGGGCGAGAATCGGCCGGCACCGGGGGATCACTTCACGCTCACGGGAACTGTTGGCGGCTCTCGCTGGACAGGTTCCGAAACGG
>JBIIQL010000360.1:0-4519 GCA_044342095.1 Pirellulales bacterium | reverse complement strand
ATTCACGATCTACCGCCCGTGGCACTGGAGCCTCGAGGGGAGCGACCTGTACTTCGGCGACCTGATCGGCGGTCGGCCCGATTGCATCGCCGCGTACGAGATCGACGGCTGCGACTTCACCATGCGGGACGGCCTTCCCTATCCGACGGGTAAGGACGGAGCCCCGGCAAACCTCACGATCATCGCCATGGCCCCTGCGGTGCAGCACGAAGAGGATCACTTCAACGGCACCACCGCCACGACGATGAACTCCGTCGCCAACCCATCCATCAAGGGTGACGGAATGGGGCTGCCGCATTTGGAGGAGCATGAGGGAGCGCGGCACCCGAAATACGGAGCGGGCATGATCGCCAGCTACGACCGCGGTGGAGCGCCGGGCGATGGCACGATGTTCGTCGCCGGAGCCACCGACTGGGTGGTGGGCCTCCAGCGGCGGAACTGGTTCGTCGAGAAGATCACGCGTAACGTGCTCGACCGTCTCTCAGACTCCCGACCGCAGGCACCGGCGATCCGTCGCGGTTAAGGAGCTTGCTCAGGGTCGAGAACCTCGAGAGCTGGCTCGCCTGGCGAGAAGCCGCCGAGCGGCCCGTGCCGGGCTATGGTCCGGGCCGCGGGCGGAATTCCACGCGGCCGGGCACCAACGGCGTCATCACCCGGTGGCAATCAACGCCCACGATGTCTCCCTCGCCCTCGCGCGTCGCCAGTTCGGCCGACACGAGGGCTACATCGATTTGGGAACGGATCGCACAGCCCCGGTCGCCAAGCCGGTTGACTGCGTCTGGGACACTGTCTGAGCCGACCGGCTGGGATTGGATTTCACCGGAGGACGGCTGCCCCGAAGAAAGTCGGCGACGGAGACCTTTTGGTACTGCCCCTCGAAGAATCCCACGAGCGCGTCGTCGGCCATCACTCCGCGCTCGTTCAGCCACTCCACGAATCCGATGAGCTGGGTCTTCGTCGGCCGGTAGTGACCGCTGTTTGAAGACACCAACGTCACCTTGCCAGCGTCGTTCACCGCGATCATGCCTGCGCACCGCACCGACTTGCCAGCCATGAACGACGAGTGATGCACGCTGCTTTCCTGGTGAATCCCCGCCAGGAGCGTCCCATCCTGTGCCCACACGTAGGCGTAGGTCTTGAATGGCTCGTCTCCCGGTTTCGTGGTGCCGTTCTTGGTGTTGAACGGCGTCATTTCCAGGGAATCGAAATTGAGTTCGCTGATGACGCCTGTCGAGGAGGCGCACAGCCAATGCCACCACTTGTCACTGATGTCCGTCGGGGTGCCTCGATACTTCACCGCTTTCGTATCCTTCGGCCCCCACGCCTGGATGTTCCAGGTTTCGCCCGGCGCACCGCCCGTCGTCAGGGGATGTGCCTCGAGCCAGACGAAAAATGGCTTCATCGGAGCCCCGAGGGTGGTGGTATCAACGTTGCGAAAGCCACCGTCATCCCGCAGCGCACCAATCCATTCGCCGAATGCGGAGATCATCGGGGCATTGTAGAAGTCGCTGCCCGCGATCGTCCCGTCCTCTGCGACGTGCATCTCGAAGGCGCGGTGGTAAGGATCCAGCTGCTCCATGCGGCACCCCACCTGGAGGTGCTGAAACTGGTCGACGACGTGGCGGGTGTCGGTGAGGTATCGAAGCATGTTCCGCGGGTCGCTCAAATCCGTCTGGCAAAACTTCTGAATCTCCACGAGGTAGCCGGCTTTTCGCATCGCCCGTCGACCGATCGACCAGACATACGCGTCCATCGACGTGAACGTGTCTTCAGCGGTTCGTGTGGTCTTGATGGTCTTGTTGACGTTGTACTTGTTGCAGTATTCGACCGAGTCGTCGTGAATGCTCCGAAGGTGTGAGATCCGCTGGGCGAAATTGTGTGACTCGTCCTTTGGGATGGCGTGGTAGGTGCTCAGTGTCCTCGTGATGCGGTCGATCTGTTGCGGCAGCACCCTTCCCTTGTTGAACATGGATCGCATCCAGCGACCGACCGTCGCCGACGAAGATTCCAGGGCTCCGGACCGGTATTGACCGACCAGTTCATTCCAGAAGCTGAGCGGATAGACATCGCGCCACGGGTTCGCCATGCCCTATTTCCTCGTAGCCATCCGTCTCACGGCAAAGATGCCTTGTGAAACGACGTTTCCAACCGAACTTCCACCCTGTGTTCTCACACGCGGTGCAGGATAGCCCGTTCCATGACGCTTCCGCAATGGTCTTCCGGCTGATGGACGACTTGTGAGCCTCGGGAGGAGCGGCCAAGAAGTGCAGCCTCGTCTTGGTGCATCGTGGCATCGAGCGTTGCGACCAACTTGGCGGCCTGAAGAAACCTGAGGGCCTCCGGCCTCCGGGGCATGCGCTGCCAGGGTGAACCTGACCTGCTCCCCGGAAACGGGTCCACCTCTGGAACGAGATCCAAGGTGGACAAATACTTGGGAGGACCATCGACGCCACTTGGAACGCGCGAGCAGGCGGATCAGATCGTCCTGAAGCTGCGTGAGGCGGGGATGGAGTTGTCGAGGGGCAAGGCGTTGCCCGAGGCAGCGAAGAATCTCGGCGTCACGGAGTAGACCTTCTTCCTCGGGAAAAGAAGGAGGGCGGCCTTCGGATGGATCAGGCGAAGCGTCTTGAGGACCTCGAGAAGAAGAACGCCAGATAGTGGCTCGGGCGCGTCGGCGTGAAGACGCTCTCCATCGAGACCGGGGCGCCCTGGGAGAACGGCTACGTCGAGAGCTTCTCTCGTCTGGCTGCAGGACAGACTGCCGGAGCGGGGGGTCTTCGACGCTCTTTTCCGGGCGAAGGTACTCATCGAGCGATGGCGGCGGCACGACAACACCGTCCAATCGCACAGTGCCCTTGGGTTTCGCCCCCGGCTCCCGCATCACCCTCCGCTCCTCCCTCCACCGACCTCTGCCCGCGAATACACCCCCACCCGGTCCGCCGACAGGCACCGGCCCGAGGGCCACTGGCGAAGTGACTCGATCTTGTCGCCAGCGGTGACGGCCACCGGGACCACGTTTTGGGTATCGCGTCGTGTGCCCCAACTCGTGAGTGAAGGCGTCGCACGAGTAGCTCGGAGTGGCTCTCTTACGGGACGCCCCCCTCTCAAAGTGCGGAGGTGTCTGGTGGGGCCGAGCCGGCCGAAGGCCCCGGGGATCGCGTATACGGCCGCTTCGCAGATCACCTCTCGTATCGTTGAACGGAGACTTCAGCCTGAGGGAGGTGCGTGATGCACAGGGCGACACTGTCCATGGTTCTCGCGGCTGGACTGCTCGCGGCGATGCCGGGGTCCGGCGCCGCGGCTCGGGCCGAGTCCCCGGTGATCGAGCAGGATAGCTCGATCCAAGAGGCCCGCGAGTCGTTCGCGGACGCGACGGTCTCCTACGGGGCGGGTGATCGGCGGACGCTCATCGCCATGAGCAAGCTCGTCTCGGTGTACCTCGACGCCGAGGACTACGCCGCGGCGGCGCCGCTGGCCCGCGACCTGCTTTCAGCGCTCGAACGTGCGACTCCGCGTGATGTTACGGAGATCGCCGCCGCCACCGGAGACGTCGCACAGGTCGCCGAGGGGGAGGGGCGGCTTGAGGAGGCGGAGACGCTCTTTCGGCGATCCGTAGCGCTGGCCGAGCAAGCGACGGGCGGCACGCATCGGGCCACGGCCCTGGCGCTCAATAATCTGGGCTCGTTCCTCAACGCCGTAAACCGGTGGCAGGAGGCGGAGCCGATCATGCGACGCGCGCTCCACATCCGTGAGCGAACCCTTGGCCCATCCGACCCGCTCACGGCCCAAACCCTCTGCACGCTCGGTGTGATCGTGTTCATGCAGGAAGACATGCTCCTGGCGGAGTCGCTGCTGCGGCAGAGCCTCGCTATCCGGGAGCGAATGGACCCGCCAGCGCGTCGGTCCGATCTGGCCGAATCGCAGGTGGCGCTCGCGAGACTCCTGCTCGCCACGGGACGAGCCGACGAGGCCAAACCGCTCGCCTCAGAGGCGAGCGTCCATTGCCGCGGGGCCTTCGGCCCGATGAGCATTCGCACGCTGTATGCCATGCACCTCTGGGCTGACACGCTCGCCGCGACGGGACAGCCAGCGGAGTCGGATCGCGTTCATCGGAACATCATCGCCTCGCTCGAATCGCTCTCGCCTCCACACCCGAGGCTCCTAGCCGGTGCCCTCGGCGACTACGGCCGCCATCTACTGGCCGCCGGCGATGCGGCCCGAGCACTCGACGTACATCGTCGGGCGGTCGCCGTCAGCCGCAAGGAGTTCGGCGATGACGCCGAAGCCTCTATCCCACTCCGTCGCTATCTCGCCGAATCGCTCTACGCGAACGCCCTGATCGACGAGGCGATCGCGGAAGGCAGGGCCATCGTGTCCGTGGTCGAAGCTGCGGATGCGCGGAGCCTCGATACCGGCGCGGCACTGGTCTCACTCGCGAAATACCTGCTCGCCGCCGACGGCGCCGAGGAGGCTCGCCCGCTACTTCACCGGGCGATCGGGATTCTCGAAGAGACGTCCG
>JBIIQL010000359.1:0-4523 GCA_044342095.1 Pirellulales bacterium | reverse complement strand
CGCATGGGGCGGGGCAGGGCCATGGCGAGGCGGCGCCCAAGCCGATCCTCCCCACCGAGACGGTGGTCGTCGGCGCCCACTACGACCATCTCGGGTACGGCGGGAGCAATTCCGCCGCGCCGGGGGACACGACGATCCACCATGGCGCTGACGACAACGGCAGCGGCACGGCGATGCTCGTCGAGGTGGCCCGGATCCTCGCCGAGGAGGGGCCGTATCCGCGGAGCATCCTCTTCGTGGCGTTCTCCGGTGAGGAGCGGGGCCTGCTCGGCAGCGCCCACTACACCGCCAACGCCGCGGTGCCGCTGGCCGACACGGTGGCGATGGTGAATCTCGACATGGTCGGCCGGCTCGACGGCGGGAAGCTGATCATCCACGGCACCGGCACCGGCACCGGCCTCGACGCGATGGTCGATCGACTCGTGTCCACCCACGGCTTCGATGCCACCAAGGATCCGGGGGGCTTCGGCCCCAGCGACCACGCGAGCTTCTATGCCAAGAAGATTCCGGTGCTCCACGTCTTCACCGGCACCCACGCCGATTACCACCGCCCCACCGACACCGCCGAGAAGATCAACTACGACGGGATGACGCGGATCGCCCGGATGGTGGCCGAGGGGGTGAAGGAACTGGCGCGGGCGCCGCAGGCCCCGGCCTACATCGAGGTGGCCGGGGGGCAGACGATGGCCCGGCGCGACGGCGATCGCCCCTATTTCGGCAGCATTCCCGACTTCGCCAAGCCGGGGAAGGGCTATGCGATCTCCGGGGTCTCCAAGGATTCTCCGGCGGCCAAGGGAGGGCTCCTCGGGGGCGACCTCATCGTTCGCATCGGCGGGAGCGCCGTCACCGGCCTCGACGACTTCGACAGCGCCCTGCGGAAGCACAAGGGGGGAGAGACGGTGCCCGTCGTCGTCAAGCGAGGCGAGCAGGAAGTGACCCTCGACGTGACCCTCGGCGCCCCGCGCTGAGCTCGAGGATCGATTCCTTTTGCGGGCGAAACGCCGCCATTTTTGGGCTTGAGCCGGGGCGGTGCCGCTGCCATAGTCCCGCCCCGACCGGCCCCTGCGCCGTGACCACGGATGGTCGCGACGGAGGCCCCGGACCGACCCCGCCGCGGTCGCGGCGGCCGCGCGTGCGAACCAGCAAGGAGTGCTATCCGTGAAGTGGCAACTGGCAGCGATTCTCTGTGCAATCCTCGCGGTTCCCGCCGCAGCCCACGCCCAAGCCCCGCAGCGCCCGGCCGCGCCCCCCGCGGCGGCCGCGGCTCCGGTGGCCCCGACGGCCGCCAGCCCGGCGACGCACGTCGCGGTCATCGACGTCGGCTACATCTTCAAAAACCACGCCCGCTTCAAGGCGGCGATGGATCGGATGAAGGAAGAGGTGATGGCCGCCGAAAACACCCTCAAGGCCGACCGTGACCGGATCAACGGCATGATGGAGCAGATCAAGGGCTTCAATCCGGGCACCCCGGAGTTCAAGAAACTCGAGGCCGAGATCGCCAAGGCCCAGGGCGACTTCAACGTCGATGCCCAGCTCCAGAAGAAGGAGTTCATGGACCGCGAAGCGAAGGTCTACTTGAGCGTCTACACCGAGGTGGAGAAGGCCGTCGAGCAGTTCGCCCGCGAGCACCGGATCGCCATCGTCCATCGCTTCGACGGCGACCCGGTCGACAACAGCGACCGCAACCAGATCCTCCGCGGGATCACCAAGCCGATCGTCTATCTCGAACCCGGGATCGACATCACGCCGGATGTTCTCAAGATGCTCAACACCCCGGCCGTGGCGACGCAGCCGGCCGCGGCGCAGCCCCGCACTCGCTGATTCGGGCGCCCCGCGGCCGCCTTCGAGGCGGCCGCGGGGGCCTGGTCCCTCCGCCAACCACTCCCCGGCAGCGTCCATGCCCCGAACCCCACCCGCGCGGCCGCAACGCACGCTCCGCACCGCGGCCACTGTCCACGGTCGGGGCTACTGGAGCGGCCGCGAAAACCGCGTCGAGCTCCATCCCGCGGCCGTCGGCAGTGGGATCGTGTTCGTTCGCGGCGATCTCGCTCCTCCCGCCGCGGTGCCGGCGCTCGTCGGGGCGGTGGTCGAGGCCCGCAACCGTACGCAGATCGTTTGCGGTCCGGCGAGCGTCCATCTCATCGAGCATGTCATGAGCGCCCTGGCGGGCCTGGGCGTCGACAACTGCACGGTCGTCGTCACGGCCGAGGAACTGCCCGGCATGGATGGCTCGTCGCGCGACTTCGTCGCGGCGATCGATCGGGCCGGGATCGTCGAGCAGGACGCCACGGTCGATCCGATCACGGTCGGCGAGACGATCCGCGTCGGCGATGCGGCCTGTTGGATCGAGGCCGGGCCGCCGAGGTTCCACGGCCTGTCGATCGACTATCTCCTCGACTACGGCCCCGGTCCGATCGGCCGGCAGCGCCTCGACCTCGACATCACCCCCGATGCTTACCGCGACGAGCTCTCCTCGGCGCGGACGTTCATCTCGACCGACGACGCGGCCAGGCTCCGGGCGGCCGGCCTGGGGTCGACCGTTTCCCCGGGCGATCTCGTCGTCTTCTCGGCCGAGGGGCCGATCGGCACCGAGCTTCGCTGGGCCGACGAGTGCGTCCGCCACAAGGTCCTCGATGCCGTCGGTGATCTCGCCCTCGCCGGTCGCCCACTCCACGCCCATGTCCGTGCCTTCCGCAGCGGCCACGCCCTCAATGCCGGCCTCGTGCGCGAGCTTGTCGCGCGCGATGCAACCCGGTGGCTCGGGCGGACGGCCTGAAGAGGCGGAACCCCGCCGTCCCTCGGATCCCTCCCGTTCATGTCCGATCCCTCTTCACTGGCGCCCCCGGCGATCCACCCCACGGCGATCGTGGCGGCCGGGGCTCGCCTCGCGCCGGGAGTCGTCGTCGGGCCGTTCTGCGTCGTCTCTTGTCAAGCGACGATCGGTGCCGGGACGATCCTCGAGAATCACGTCACCGTGATGGGGAACGTGCGGATCGGGGCCCGCAATCGGATCTTTCCCAACGCCGTCATCGGCGCTGACCCGCAGGATGTCAGCTACCGTGGCAGCGACACGCGCGTGGAGATCGGCGACGACAACGTCATCCGCGAGGGGGTGACGATCAACCGGGCCTCCGAGAAGGAAGAGGGCGTGACCGTCGTGGGGAGCCGCAACTTCCTCATGGCCTGCTGTCACGTCGCCCACGACTGCCGGATCGGCGACGGAGTGATCATCGCCAACGGCACGCTCCTCGGCGGGCACGTCCGGATCGATTCCCATGCCTCGCTCTCCGGGGGCGTGGCGGTGCACCACTGGGCGACGATCGGCGGCTACGCGTTCGTCGCCGGGCTGTCGCGGGTGCTCCACGACGTGCCTCCCTACATGCTCTGCGAAGGATCACCCGCCCGGCCGCGGTGCGTGAACGTCGTCGCCCTCCGCCGGGGCGGCTTCGCCGCGGGCACGGTGGAGGCCGTCACGGAGACGCACCGGCTCCTCTACCGGGCGCGGGTCGGTCAGGAGCAGGCCCGGGAGATCCTCCGTTCGCAATCGATGCTCGTGCCTGAGGTCGAGGCGGTGCTCCAGTTTCTATCCAACCAGCAGGAGGGGCGGCACGGACGCGCCCTTCCCCGACGGAGAGCGGCATGAAGCGCACGAAGGTGGCGGTGGTCGGTTGCGGACATCTCGGATCGATCCACGCCCGGCTCCTCGCCGGCAGGACTGATGTCGAGCTCGTCGCTGTCGTCGATCCGTTTGCCGCATCGCGCGACAAGGTCGCCGCCGAGCATGGCTGTCGGGCGCTTGCGGAGCCTGAGGAGCTCATCGGCCTGGTCGAGGCGGCCGTCGTCGCCGCGCCGACCGGTCGGCATGCGGCCGTCTCGCTGCCGCTCCTCGAAGCGGGGATCGACCTCCTCATCGAGAAGCCGATCGCGGCCACCGTCGAGGAAGCCCGCGGGATCGTGACCACGGCCCGGCGCTGCGGCCGGACAGTCGCCGTCGGCCATGTCGAGCGCTTCAACCCGGCTTGGAAGATGGCCGTGTCGCGGGCGGGAAGAATTGTCTCGATCGAATCGCTCCGGCTCGCCCCGTTCACGTTCCGCTCGATGGACGTCGGCGTCATCCACGACCTCATGATCCACGACATCGATCTCGTCCTCTCCCTCGAGCCCGGCCGGCTCGAGCGCGTCGACGCGCAGGGGCTCCATGCCACCGGCGGCCACGAGGATGCCGTCCGAGCACAGCTCGTCTTCTCCTCGGGCCTCGTCGCCTCGCTCACCGCGTCGCGGATCCATCCCACGCTCCGCCGGGGCTTGACGCTGTGGTCGAGCGAAGGGGTCGTGTCGGTCGACTTCCACGCCAAGGCGGTCGAGGTCGTGTCGCCGTCGGCCGCCGTGCGGAGCGGTGAGTTCGTGGCGACCGACGTCCCCGCCGAGCAGCGTGCGGCGATGAAGGAGGCCTTCTTCACCGACGTCCTCCCCCGGGAGACGCTCGCCATCCCCGAGGCGAATGCGATCGCCTCCGAACACGA
>JBIIQL010000358.1:0-4531 GCA_044342095.1 Pirellulales bacterium | reverse complement strand
ACGTGAGCGTCAAAAAACGCGGGACTGTCGGCGGCAGGCGGGGCCGGTGGCCCATCGGCGGCGGGTGTCTTTTCCGTGAGCCCGACCAAGAGCCACGACAGCCCCCAGGCCGTAAAAGCGCCCCATCGACTCGTGGCTCTCAAATGGGCTGGTGTCACAGGTCTCGCCCCGATCGGTCCACCCACGCTCACGTCCCACGCAAATCCCCTTGGAGCGGACTCCGCAAGGATACCACCGGGAACCCCGCTCCGCGGCGCCGCAACGGCCAGCGGGAAGCCCGGAAAAATCGGCGGGAGCAAAAAAAAACTGCCGCCCCCTCGCGGGGGCGGCAGCCATAGAGAGTTCGTCAGCTTGGAGGCCTCAAGCACCTCCTCGCGGACGGGCTGCGGCAACGGCAGACCCGTCGACCCGCCGTCAGCGGCGCAGCCTCCTGGTACAGTCGCTATGCGTCACTGAATCACCTCCTTTGGTTACGAGGAATCCCAGCCGTCGCGGTGCCTGCACGCACTCCGCCGCCGGGCGGCTATCTCCCCGGCCGTCACCGGGGAACGGTCGGTCGGAGACGACTGAACCGGGGCCTTCCCGGACCAGCATCCCCTGCCAGGGAAAAGTCTAGGCGGGTCGATCCGGGAAGGCCAGATTTATTTCGTCGGACCGGCGACGGGCCCCGCCGCCGGCGAGGAAAACGTCCGTCCCAGATAGAGATCGGGGATGTGCGGCAGATTCGACCGATCGAGTTCGGTCGGAAAGACCTCTTCGCGGGGCACGAACTTCCCCGCATGGTCGGCCCGCCGCACGTAGCTCACCTCGAGCACCTGCGGCAACACGAGCCCTCCGATCCACACCGGCACGTTGTAGCAGTTGCCATGGACATGGATCGGCTGGTGCGTCCGGGTGAGTTTCTCGAGCGCCGCGTGGAGCCGCCCATACCCCTCGGGCTCGAGGGCCTCCCCCATCCCGTGATATTCGATGACGATCTGCGCGAAGCTTTCGAGCGTCTCGCTCGAAACCTCCTCGAGCACCGGCCACTCCGCCCCCTCGATGTCCATCTTGAGGACGAGATCGCGCCGCCCGGCATGCCCGTTGTCGGCGAGCACCTCGGCGACAGTCTTCTGCCCCGAGACCGGCTTCCGCCCACGGATCCCCGTGCGGAAAAACGTCGCCCGCGGCACCGGCACAGGCAGCCGCTTCACCGTGTGGTCGTAGAGAAACAGGTCGATGCCCCGCGCCGCGACCGCCACGTCCCACGACACGTCATGCCCCACGCCGAAGCTGTAGCCGGCCGTCACCGCCGGAGGGCGGAGGGTGTCGAGCATCACATACCCGCCATCGCGTTCCCCGCCGACACGCACCATTTCGATCCCGTCGACGCGACAGGTTTGAAGGAGCCGCACGATAGCCCCCACGCGCCGGTACGCCACCGACGCCTCCACCTCGGCCCGATCGGCCGACGCATACTGGATCGCGTTACCGAGCGCGACGACATCCTTGCGGCGTTGGCGGTCCGCTTCGCGCACTTGCCGCAGCACCGCGTCGGTCCCGAGCAGTCCTCGGATCGCACGTTTGAACGGATCGAAGAACGATGCCATCGCAGACTGATCCTGGGAAGAAGCCTCGGGGGGAGTTGGCCAGAGTTTGCCCCACCGACCAGCGATGACGGAAGAGCGGTTGCCGCCAGCCCCTCGCTCCCAGCCCAACTCACCCCGAAGTCCGGTTCATCCAGGTCATCGACAGCTGCAACACCGTCGCGATCGAAACCCAGACAAAATACGGCCCCTGGGCCACCGCCACCCACGGGCTGTGCCGCCACACCGCTGCCATCATCCACAGAATCGTTCCCCAGATGAGGAGGATGTCGACCGCCGCCAGCGGCAGATTCCGCAGCCCGAACTGGATCCGTGTGAATGCCAGATTCGCCGCCAAGTTGATCGCGAACGGCACCGCCACCATCCACGGCATCCGCCCCCGTCCCACCTGGACAAACACGAACAGGAATGTGACCGCGATCACCGGATAGAGCATCCCCCAGATCGCCCCGATCGTCGCCGGCGCCGGCGTCCACGATGGCTTCCACAATCCCTCATACCACTCCATCCAATCCATCGTGAGCCTCCTGAGATACGCGAGCCTGCGGTGGCCGCCGCGTTGCGGCGGCAACACCCCCAAAAACAAATCCCCCCCAGCACAAAAAACGCCTCGCCACCGTACTCCTTGTGGGGAACAACAAGAAACCCTGAGTCCGCGAGTCTGGCCGCTCGCTGGGCTTCCCGTCTGCGCCGTCCGTCCCAGGACACGCTCCCCGAGGAGGGTTCACCCATGGTTGCCGCCCGCCGGAACCTGCTCCGCGAAATCCGCCGACTTGCCATCCGCGACGAGCTCCGGGCGATGCGCACCCGCGGCCGTCTGGTGGTGCCGCCTGCCATCCTCCCGCCACAAGCCCCGAGCCGAGCCGACTGCCCGGCCCCGCGGGACCGCCCCGAGCGGAAGTGACCCGCGTCTCGTGCCCCGGAATGCACCGTGGGCGGGCCGAGGCCGTCTCCGACGCCTGTTCCCTGTTCGGGGTTGTCGGCCAATTTTTTAACCGACCGTGGTTGACCGGGCCAATTCACACGGCTAATAATTGAGCCGTCACGCCGCCGGCCCCGGAACCCCGTCCATGTCCCGTCCTGCCGAGCCCAGCCTCAGTCGCCGTGAACGCCAGATTCTCGACGTCGTCTACGCCCTCGGGCGGGCCTCCGCCGCCGAGGTCGTGACGCGGTTGCCCGATGCGCCCGGCAAGACCGCCGTCCGCACGTTCCTCCGCATCCTCGAGGAGAAGGGGCACCTCGTTCACGAGGAAGACGGTCGGACATACGTCTACCGTCCCAGCCGTCCACGAGAGCGTGCCGGGGCAGGAGCGTTCCGCCGCGTGCTCGACGTGTTCTTCGGCGGCTCGCTCGAGGAGGCGGTCGCCGCGCACCTCGGTGAATCGGCGGCGGATCTCGACGACGCCCAGCTCAAGCGACTGGCCGGCCTGATCCGCGAAGCCCGACGGACGCGACAGAAAGAAAGGGCCTGAATCATGTCTGCCCTTCTCGACGTCGTGGCGGCCACCGGGCCAGGGCTCGTCGGCCGGGCGACCGTCGTGTTCGTGCTCGCCTCCGCGCTCGCCGTGGCCCTGCGCGCCGCCTCCGCGGCCGAGCGCCATCTCGTCTGGGTTGCGACGCTTGCCGCGGCGCTCGCACTGCCCATCATCCACCTCGCCGCCCCCGCATGGCACGTCCTCCCTCCGGTCGGCACCGGGAGTGAGGGAGCAGGCCCGGCCGATGACGAGCCGATCGTAGTCCCGGCCGACGCGGTCGTTCCCCCCGCCGCGGCGGCCGATCCAGGGCCGACCGCTGCGCCGCCCCGGGCCCGCACGCCCGGAACGGGCCGGGCACCGTCGCTCGGGCGGGGTCTGGCGATGCTCTGGCTCGTGGGCGCGAGCGCCTTCGCCGCGAGGCTCGTGCTGGCTGCCCTCCGCGTGCGGCGACACGCCCGGGATGCGGCCCCGGCCAGCGGACCTGTGGCCGCGCGGGTCGCCGAACTGGCCACCGCAAGCGGCGTTCGCGGTGCCGTGCGCGGGCTCGTCTCCCGGCAGGAGCTGATCCCGATGGCGTGGGGATGGCGGCAGCCGGTCGTGCTCCTTCCGGAGGGCGTGGGATCGTGGCCGGAAGGTCGCCTCCGTGCCGTCCTGCTCCACGAGCTTGCGCACATCCGGCGGCGCGACGTCGCCACGCAGCTCATCGGCGAACTCGCCCGCGGGCTGTTCTGGTTTCATCCGCTGGCGTGGTGGAGCTTGCATCGCCTGCGGGCCGAGCAAGAGTCCGCCTGCGACGACTGCGTGCTCCGCGCCGGCACGCATCCGGACGATTACGCCGAAGATCTCCTCGCCGTGACGACCCGTCTGCCGGCCGGGCCGCAGGCTGCCGGCGTCGCCCTCGCGATGGGACGCGCGGGGCGGATCGAGGCCCGCATCCGCGCCATCCTCGCTCCCGACCGCGACCGCCGTCCGGTCGGTGGCGCGCGGCAGGCGCTTCTCGCAGGCTTGTTCGTGGCGCTTGCCATGCTGGCCGCGGTCGTCGCGCCGGCGGTCGCCCGAGACGACGCGGCCGAGCGCGAGGCGTCGCCAGGCCCGGCGAGCGCAGCCGAGGAGAGCCGCGCGGTCGGCACCGAGGGGGCGGAGGTGCCCCGGTCGGAGTCGCCGGCTGATGGCGACGCCGCCGCAGCTCCGACCGTGGATCTCCTTGGCGAGTGGTTCCACGCGGCCGAGGATACCCCCGGGGAACCGCTCGAGATCGGGGAAGACGCCGACGGCCTCTGGATCGTCTTCGCGGGGAAGAAGGCACGGCTCGAACCGGTCGCCGATGGCGCCGCCGTCGATGGACCACGGCCATCGATCGCCGTCGCGGTGGTCGCGGACGACGAGGCGGAGCGGCGATTCCGGATCGAGCGGAAGCCCCTCGGCCTGTCCGTCGAGATCTCGACCCGCTTCACGGACGGTTCCGGACGG
>JBIIQL010000357.1:0-4536 GCA_044342095.1 Pirellulales bacterium | reverse complement strand
GCGAGCCAGAACGATCGACGGCGACAGGAGTGAAGCGAGCCCGAGGGTGGTTTCTCGGCCCCGCGTCACGCCTCGTCGCGGAGCATCTGCGGCGGATCCTCGAGGTCGTCGAGCTCCGCCGGGAGCTGAAGTTGCCGCATCGTCTCGTCGGTGCGCTTCATCCCCTCCGCCACCTCGTCGACGCGCCTGGCGATGTCGCTCACGTCGCGCTTCGCCACCGAGCCCTCGGCCATCGCCTCGATCTTCGATTCCAGGCGCTCGACCTCGGCCACGATGACGTCGAGCTTCTTCTGGGCATCGTCGATGTTCTCGGCCCGCTCGCGCGTCGTCCGCAGATCGTCCTCGAGCACGGCCCGGAGGCGGACCGTCTCCGGGTCGTCCCCCTTGGGGAGCTTCTCGAGGCGGCGGTCGAGTTCGGCGATCCGCCGACGGATGCCGGCGCCATCGGTGTGCTCCACGAACTCGGAGAGCGACTGGGCCCCGTGGAGCATCCGCAGGTAGCCCCAGAGGAGTCGCTCGAGGGCCTCGAGCGAGCCGGAATCGGTGTCGCGGTGCCGGCCCGCCATGTCGACCAGATGGAGGCAGCGTTCCCGCAGCCGCTCGAAGCGCTGCCGGAGCTGCGGCGAGAGGGAGCGGAGGAGGCGATCGTAGGCTTCCCGGGTGCCGATCGCCGTCGCTTCGCGGCGGGCCTTCGCGGCCTGGGCGTCGACAGCGTCGCGGAAGCGGTCGTTGGTGACCATGCTCGCGAGGTAGTAGAGCTCGCCGGCGGCAACGAGCGGGAGGATCACCCCCGGGAAGCCGGAGATGAACGCCGCCGCGACGCCAGCCCCCGCAAACAACAGGTTCCAGCGGCTCGTGAAGGCCGTCCGCAAATAGGCTCCGATGCGCCCCACGTCGAAAAGTGTCCCTTCGTCAGAGCTTTCCGGCTAGTTCCCAGGCCGCGACGCCGCGGCCTCGATCCCCTCGAGCTGAGCCTGGAGCCGGTTCACCTGCTCGTGAAACCAGGGCTCGACTTGCGTCTCGCGGGCCGGTGCATCGGCGGCCGGCATGCGGATCTCGGCCGCGATCCTACCCGGAGTCGTTGCCATCACGAAAACCCGGTCGCCGAGGTAGACCGCCTCCTCGACCGAATGCGTGATGAACATCACCGTCGCCTCCACCTCCCGCCACAGTCGGACGAGGAGATCCTGCATGTCGAGGCGAGTGGCCGGATCGAGGGCGCCGAACGGCTCGTCCATGAGGATGATCCGCGGCCGGAGGACGAGCGTCCGGGCGATCGCCACCCGCTGACGCATGCCGCCAGAGAGTTCGTGGGGATACTTGGCCGCATCGCGGCGGGGGTCGAGCCCCACGCGCGCGATCCACTCCCGCCCCTCCGCCTCGCGCCGTCGCTTCGGCACGCCCAGGCACTCGAGACCGAAGATGACGTTTCCGAGGACGGTGCGGTTGTCGAAGCTCGTGTAATCCTGGAACACCATGCCCCGGTCGGCGCCCGGGCCCACCACCTCACGGCCGAGGACATAGACGCTGCCGCGGGTCGGAGGAAACTGCGGCTCGAGCCCCGCCACCATCCGCAGCACCGTGCTCTTCCCGCAGCCCGAGGGGCCGAGGAAGGTCGAGATCTCCCCCTTGTCGGGCAGGTCGGGGATCGTGAACGAGACATCCTCGATGGCGACCGCCTCGCGCGGCGTTCCCTCGTTGTAGAGCTTCGTCACGCCGCGGAACTCGACGGCGGCGGGGCGGCCGTCACTCGGCGGATCGACCGGTGCCGGCCGTAGAGGACCGGGCGTGTCGGGACGATGGTCGCGGGTTGCCTCGACGGTCATGGCCGAAACTCCGTCCGCCGGCCGTGGATCAGCCAGCCGCAGAAGCGGGGGATCAGCCCCCGGCCGCCGTAGCGGTAGGGAAAGAGATCGGACTGCAGCCACCACAGGGCCCGATCAATGGCCCACGCCACCATCGGGATGATCACGAGGACGAGAAGGATCGGCTCCCTTTCACCGCGGCGCTGCGACATGTTGATGAGGTCGCCCAAGCCACCGGAGGCGCTCCCGAACTTCACCAATTCCGCGAGCATCACGTAGCCGAAGGCGAGCCCGAAGAGGAGCCGCAGCGAGTTGAAGATCGAGGGGGCCGCGAGGGGAGCGAGGACCTTCGTGATGATCTGCCAGCGCGAGGCTCCGAGCGTCAGCGCCGTGTCGACATACCGCTGGGGCACGTCGAGGACCGCGGCGGTCGTGTCGGAAAGGACGAAGGCGACGCTCGCGATGAAGAGAAACATCACCTTTTGGAACTCACCAATCCCGAAGAAAAAGAACGTGAGCGGGATGAGCGCCGCGACCGGGATGTTGCGGCCGAAAACCATCAGCGGGGCGAGGAACGCCCGCAGCGCCGGGAAGCAGGCGGCAAGGATCCCCAGCGGCACGCCGACGAGGCAAGAGAGCCCGAAGCCGAGGCAGACCCGCTCGAGCGTCACCAGGGTGTTGGTGACGAGTTTCCGCTCGCCGAACACGCGTGGCACGGCCTCGAGCGTCTCGCTCGGGCTCGGCAGCGTCGTCGGACTGACGAGCCGCTTCTCCGCCTCGCCCGGGGGACCGGCCGTGATCACGAACCACACCGCCACCACCGCGGCGATGCAGGTGAAGCCCCAGAACAGCGACGCTGCCGTGGAAAGCTCTCCGCGGAGCGGCGCGATCCGGTGTCCTTCGGCGGCCTTGCCGTTGCCTGGGGGCGAGGTTGATTCCGCTCCGGGCGGCGACTCCGTCTGATCGGTCATGTCGGGAG
Source organism: Pirellulales bacterium (assembly GCA_044342095.1). Lineage (GTDB taxonomy): Bacteria > Planctomycetota > Planctomycetia > Pirellulales > UBA1268 > QWOP01. The sequence goes on along the minus strand of JBIIQL010000357.1, from coordinate 1,752 downwards.
TCACTCCTTCTCGGCGGAGTAGACCTTGATCTCGACGCGACGGTTGAGCGAGTGGTTGTCAGGCTGGTCGGGATCGACGGGCCGATCCCAACCGACACCATCGACGGCGAAGCGCCCTTCGTCGAACTGATACTTCTCCACGAGCGCTTCCTTGACGGCATTGGCCCGCCGGTAGGAAAGCTCCTTGACGACCTCGGCCGGGATTCGCCCCTTCATCGAGGCGTCGGTATGCCCTTCGATCACGATCCGGGCGGCCCCGAACTGCTTGGCGAGCGTCGCCACCTCGTCGAGGACAAGGTCGACGCTGGCGTCGTAGGGCTCCTCGACGTCCTTCCCGTCGACCTTGCGGACGATCCGCTTCTTCAGATCCCAGCTGTTGGGGAAAAAGTGGATGACGACGGTGTTGGTGAGGATCTCGTCGTTCTCGGCGCGGATGTCGGCCAGACGCTTCGGCGGCAACGGCTTCGTGTACTCGTCGCGCGTCTCGGCGTATTTCGGCTCCGCCCCGAGCTTCTGGATGACCGAGAAATCCATCACCTGATCGAAGGAGACGGGCGGGTTAGTGATCGCCCCGACCCGGCGGTAGAGATGATAGGCCTGCTTCCAGATCCGCTCGAAGTTGGCCGGATTGTTGCGGTTGATGAAAAACTGGTAGTTCTCGGCCCAGTTCGTGGAGTGGGCGTCGCCGAGCATCCCGAGGGTGTCGGTGGCGGGGATGTTGTAGCCGGCGGCCATCAGTTCGGCGGCCTTCGCCTTCCCCTCTTCCGTCTTCAGCACGTCCATCGAATCGAAGATGCCGCGGACGATCGCCTCGATCTTGTCGGGGTGGTCCTGGGCGAAGTCGGCCCGGGCGAACCACACATCCGCGATCAGCCGGTTGGCCGTCTGCGTCGTGATCAGCATCCGGTTCCCCTTCGCCTTGGCGAGGTTGTAGATGTCGGGCGCCCACGACACGGCCCCGGCGATCTCCTTCTGGGAATTGAAAGCCGCCGCCGCCTGGAAGGCGTCGTCGGTGTAGACCATGTCGACGTCGCCGGGCTGGAGACCGCCGGCGACGAGCATGTTGAGGGCGAAGAACTGGCTCGGCGAGTTCTGCGCGAGGACGAGCTTCTTGCCGGCGAGATCGCGGACGGTGCGGATCCCCTCGCGGACGACGATCCCGTCACCGCCGTTGGAGAAGTCGACCTGCTGGTAGACCCGCGGCATGACCCGCGAGTCCTTCGGGGCGCCGGTGCGATCGGTGAGCCCCTCGAGGAACAGCGGAATCATGTCGAGCGTCGCCCAGCCGATGTGGACCTCGCCGGCAGCGTAGGCGTCGCGCATCGTGACCGGATTGTCGATGAGGACCAGCTCGATCTTGAACGGCTTCCCCCCCGGTGCCTGCCACACCTTCCCCGCCTTGAAACCTTCGTTGGCGTGGATGATCGGGGCCCAGCCGGCCCAGACGTTGAGGGCGAAGCGAACGGTGTCGTTCTCGAGCGGCTTGTAGGCACTGGTCCCCTTCACCGGCGGCAGTTTCTCGGCCGGCTTGAAGGCGTATTCCTTGACGGTCGTCGGCACGGCGTCATCGGCAGCCTCGGAGATCGGGCCCTCGCCCGCCGGTGGCACGCCGCCGCCACCAGTCTCCCCGCCACCGCCGCCGTTCCCCCCTGCCCCATTCCCCCCTGGTCCGGCACCGCCCGCGGCGACCTGCGCTCCTCCGGCCACGGGACGCAGCACGTTTCCGAACATCCCGGCACGCCAGGCGGCGAG
>JBIIQL010000356.1:0-4552 GCA_044342095.1 Pirellulales bacterium | reverse complement strand
GCCACACCTCCGGCACGGCAAACAGGAGGAGCGACGCCGCGAGCGGAAGGATGGCGAGCTGACAGAGCTTCGTCGTGGGGAAGATCACAGCCGCGGCACCTCGACCGTTCGCATCAGGGCCGCGAGGGCTCCGTCGACCGTCTCCCCCGACACCTCCGCCTCGGGGGAAAGGATGACGCGGTGGCGCAAGGCCGGTGCCACGAGCTCCGTGACATCGTCGGGAACGACGTACGATCGGCCCCCGAAGGCCGCCAGGACCCGGGCACCGGCTACCAGCGCGATCCCGGCCCGGGGGCTCGCCCCGAGGGAGAACGCCGGCCACTGCCGCGTCTTCCGCACGATGGCGCTGGTGTAGCGGATGATGGCATCGTCGACGCGGACACGGCGGCAAAGCTCTTGGATCTCGATCACGCCGGCCGGATCGAGGAGCGGCCGGATCGTCGTCTCGAGCTGTCGTTCGAGCGGGTCGGGATGGCAATGGAGACGAAGGATTGCATCCTCCTCTTCGGCGAGCGGGTAATCGACGACGATCTTGAAGAGGAAACGGTCGAGCTGGGCCTCGGGCAGATGGTAGGTGCCCTCCGATTCAACCGGGTTTTGCGTGGCGAGCACGAGGAACGGCGGCTCGATGCGGTGGGTCGTGCCGTCGACCGTGACATGCCCCTCCTGCATGATCTCGAGGAGCGCCGCGTGGGTCTTCGCCGGGGCCCGGTTGATCTCGTCGGCGAGGAGGATGTGGGTAAACACCGGCCCCGGCCGGAATCGGAACTCCTGCGTGCGCGCATCGAACACCGGCTGGCCCGTGACGTCGGAGGGCATGAGATCGGCGGTGAACTGGATCCGTCCGAACGAGCACCCCAGCGCCTCGCCGAGAATCCGCACCAGGAGCGTCTTGCCGAGCCCCGGGACGCTCTCGATGAGCACGTGCCCGCCAGCGAACAAGGCGACGAGCGCCTGGCGGACGAGCACCTCCTGACCGACATAGATCTTCGCCGTCTCGGCCAGGAGGCGGTCGATCGTCCGGCCCACCTTCTCAAACCGCGGATCGACCTCCGCGGCCGTCCCCCCCGGGGCCATCGGCACACCACCACCGCCAGTCTCGTCGGTCATCGCGTCCTCGCTTCAGGCTGGAGTTCGTCCTTCCCGGTCACCGCTTGTTCGTGGCTGCCGCGGCCGAAGCCCGGCTTGCCGACCCGCTGCCATTCCGCCAGCAGCGCCGTCGAAGCCGCCGGATCGCTGCTCTTGGCGAGGAGCCGACCGACCGCATCGACATGCTGGCCGAAATCCCTCAGGGCCGCCGTCGCGGGTGTGCGCGGCCGGCCGAAGATCGACGACCGCGACCAGCAGAACAGAGCCAGGCAGAGGACGAGCTGAGCGACGATCCAGGGATGCGGCGGCACCGAGATCAGGCGCCACAATCCCCCCTCCCCCGCATCTTCGTTCTCGTTCATCGCCAGGCCCGCCGAGCCGAAGACGACGACACCGGCTCCTGCGGGGATCAGCCCGACAAACGCCTCGGCGATCCGCCGGTTGCCGCGATCGACGAGCCCGGCGTTGAGCAGCGGCATGTCCGACCCCATCACGACCACCGTGTCCCCCTCGTCGTCGAGGATCGATCGAACGAGCAACGCCTCGCCGTCGATCTCCCACGCCACCTCGTCAGCGTCACCGGGCTCCACGCCGCGACGCCAAGGCCACGTTCCGCGGACGACGACGGGGCTCTCGGTCCGAGCGTCGGGAAGCATGCCGACGTCGACGTCGGCCTCCCGGGGCTCCTCCCCACGGACCACCAGCCGGGCTTTCGCGAACGGAACGATCTCCGTCGTCGCTTCGACGTCGCGGTACCAGGCAGCAAGTTCTTGGGCAGCCTCAAGACCTTTGTCGCGTGCCCGCTGCCGCTTGGCCTCCGGGAGGTCGCTGGCATCGGCGACGAATTGCCAGTAGTCGACCGCCCAATCCCCGTCGCGGCCGACGAGGAACACCGACTGCGGCCCGGGCTTCGCGAGGAAGACTTCCAGCCGCGCCGCCGCATCCGCCTCGACCGGCCCGGTGCCATTGACGAACACGATCGCCACGTCGCGACTGCGGAAGCCGTCAGCGTCGATGTCCGGCCGGGCCGTGACCGGATGCCCCTTGTCACGGAGGAGCCCGACGAGCGCCGAGACGCCGTTCAAGCTGTCGCCGACGACATCGCCATGGGTCGAGGCCGGCTCCTGGCTGCACCCGGCCGCCGCGGCCAGGGCGAGCAGGCCCGCGAGAACCACGAGCCGGCCCTCGGCACCACGTGGTCGCCGCGGCATGGCTGTCGCTGATCGATGCCGTCTCATGGCGTCGCCTCCACGGCAATCGCGGGCCCGAAGCGGTCACGCTCGCGCCAGACTCCCTCGAACTCCTCCGCGGTCACCGGGAGGCGTCCGAAGCGGGCCCGTTCGGAAAGACTGGTCGTCGCTGCAAACACCTCGGCGAGCGCCGGCTGGAGCGCCTTGATCTCGGCCGCATAGCGGCGGTTGGTCTTCCCCTTCGCCAGTTCGATCACCCCACGGGCGTGAAGCTCCACAAGTTGCCAGGCGTGGTAGAGGATCGCCGCGCCGGCGTGGTCGCCGGCTGCGAGGGCCGCCACGACCCGTGGGAGGAGTTGATCGACCGCGCCCCGCGCCTCCTCCGGGAGCGTCTCGATCTGCTCGGCGCCGATCCGCACCCCCTCAGCGCGGCGTTCCTCTTCCGGCGGCGCCACGGGGGTGACGCCGTGGCGGAGGAGGACCCACACCCCGGCGGCGACCGCCATCAGGAGCAGGAGGATCATCGCCCCCTTCACGAGCCAGCCGACCGACGCGCCGTCGAACAGGTTGAGACGCATCCCCTCCCCGGATCGCTCGGCGTTCACGACCGGACGGTAACGGTCTTGATCGGCGTCGTACCAGGGAAACCGCTGTCGCACGACTGCATCCCGCGCCGCGGTGCCTCCGGCATCCCCCTCGATCGCCGTCACGGGATCGGTGTCCGCGGAGGAGAACGGGGCCGCCGCAGCCCCGGATGCCAAGAGCACCGCCCCGAGCGCGAGGATCACTGCCATGCCGCGCCAGCGCTCGAGGCCGGCGTAGGGGGCGGGGCTGCGGAGTTTCAGCTCGACATCCCAGCCCTCGTTGCGGATCCGCGTGTCGAGGTAGGTGATGAAGCGGAACACCGTGATCAGCGCCGTCACGCCCCAGAAGGCGATCTGCCCGTGCCAGGTGAATACCGCCCTCCCGATTCCGAAGTCGGCCTCAGGCGCCTCGAACACGTTCGGCATCGGTCGACCAGCCCACAGGCTCGCCAGTTGGTCGAGCGCCGCGGTGCCGAGGACCCATCCCACGACGAGGATCGTCGTGTCGATTACCACGGCAAGTATCACCCGCTCCAGGTTGCCCCGCGCCAAGCCCATGCTCCGCCGCCACACGCCCGATGTCGGCCCCTGTTCGAGGAGAATGACGGGGTCGACGAAGTAGAGGGTCACCACGAAGAACGGGAAGGTGACGACAAACAGCAGCGAGATTCCGCGGAGAAGCGTCTGGTAGAGCAGCAGCGGAAGCAGGGCCGAAACGAATCCGGCGGCAATGCCGCGCCAGTCGGCCCCCTTGAGCCGCTCCGCGAACATCGCCCGGCCGAGAAAGAGCGTCAGCGGCGCCATCGCCCAAGGCGTCTCGAGGGCCAGCCACAACGGCCAGCGGACGAAGGTGTCCTCGGCGACGACCGGCCCGAGGAGCGCCACGTTGAGCCAGGCGATCGGAGCGGCTCCGAGGAGGACGGCAAGCGCGATGCCTACGCCGCGACGGACACAGAACAGGGAGGCAAGATCGAGGCATTCGAGAATGCCGCGGGGACGGACGGCGATCCGCAGGTGGTCAGGCGTCATCGCGCACTCCCCTCCCGGATCGACTCCGCGTGACGAGCAGCGGAAAGAGGAGATAGACGACAAGCAGCGCGGCCGTCCCCAACGCCACCTCCGCCTTTGTGCGGTAGGGGAGGGTCGAGGGGGAGACGAATCCCTCGATGAAGGCGGCGAGGATGAAGAGCACCGTCGCCAGCCCGGCGGTGGAGAGTGCCTCCGGGGCCGTCCGCCGCAGCGATTCCAGCCGCGACCACCCCCGCGTGTCGAGGAGGGCCCAGCCGAGACGGAGCCCGGCAGCCGCGGAGAGCACCACCGCCGTCAGTTCGAACGGGCCGTGGGCCGTGACAAACTCGACGAAGTTGGCCCGCTGCGGAGAGGTGAACATGTGGCCGAAGATCGCGCCGAGGGTGAGGGCGTTCGAGCCGAGGATGAGGAGGCTGCCGACGCCGCCGAGGATCCCGCCGGCAAAGGCGCGGAGGCCGATCCCGGCGTTGTTCATGACGTAGAAGCCTGTCATCGCCGACCGCTGCGCGTCGTCGCCGAAGGTGCTCGGGGGCTTCGAATACATCTCCTCGACCTTCGCGATCCCCGCGGCTCCGACGAGGTCGACCGCGTAGGAGGGGCGGAGGATGGCCGCGGCGCCGGCCCCGAGGAACAATCCCCAGAACACCCCCAAGCTGATCC
>JBIIQL010000355.1:0-4564 GCA_044342095.1 Pirellulales bacterium | reverse complement strand
TCGTCGTCCGCCTCGATGACGAGTTTTTCGATTTCGCTGCAGCCCAGCCGCACGGAGAGGATCTCCGTCTCACGTCCGACGATGGCACACGGCTCCCCCACGAGATCGAGAACTGGGATCGGGAGTCGGGAAAGGCGGTCGTCTGGGTGCGCGTGCCGGAGATCCACGGCCAGGCCCGGCAGCGGCTCGTGCTTCACTGGGGTAATCCTGACGCTGCTGGCGTCTCCGACGGCACCGCCGTCTTCGATGCTGCCAATGGCCATGTCGCCGTCTTCCACATGGATGCCCCGGTCCACGACGCGACCGGCTCGGTCGAATCGCACGACACCGGCACGGAGGCAGCGGCGGGAATCGTCGGTCCCGCCAGGCACTTCCCTGGCGGGAAAGGGGTGTTCTGCGGTGACAAACTTCCCGCACTGCCGTCGGGATCCTCCGACCACACCACGCAGGCCTGGCTCCGCTCGGAGGTCTCCAATGGCCGTGCCTTCGGCTGGGGAAACGAGGCGGCGCAGGGGAAGGTGATCATGAACTTCCGCAGCCCGCCCCACGCCCGGATAGAGTGTTACTTTTCCGGGGCCGACGTCGCCGGCCAGACTCGCCTGGCCAAGGCGGCCTGGGTGCATGTCGTTCACACCTACACCAAGGGCGAATCGCTCCTCTACGTCAACGGCGTCCTCGACGGCTCGACGCGGACCGACTCGGCCCCCTTGAAGATCGCAAGCCCGGCGCGGATGTGGATCGGGGGCTGGTACGACCAGTACGACTTCGCCGGCGACATCGACGAGGTCCGCGTCTCGAACGTCGTTCGTCCACCCGCTTGGGCGAAGCTCGACTACGAAAACCAAAAACCGCTCCAGACGCTCGTCGGCCATCCGGTTCAGCCGGGGTCCGACGTCGACGTCTCGCAATCGTCGCTCGAACTTCGCGAGGGGGAGCGGGCCACCGTCACCGCCCGGGCAGGCGGAGCGATCAAGGTCTTCTGGGGGCTCGTGCGCGACGGCGAGGAGACGGTCGTCGCCACCGACACGCTCCGCCATGAGATCGACGCCGGCCGGGTGACGGGGGACACCCAGGCCACGCTCAGGTTCCATGCCGTCTCCCAGGATGGCACGACGACGATCGACATCCCGATCACGATCCGAGAGGCAATCCCCGATCCTGTCGTCACGCTCGACGCACCCGCCACGTGGGATGGCCGGGAGGCGATCCGGGTCGTCCCCCGGGTCACCAATCGCGCCGCACTCGAGGCCACAGGCGTCGCCGCGCTCGACGTCCACTGGCAAGCGGAAGGGCCGGCGATCGTCGATCAGGCGACGCCGGAAGGCCTCCTCCTCGAGCGGAGCCAGAACAGCGGCCGGCTCGTCGTGACCGCGCGGATCGACAACGGCGGCACGCCCGTCGTGGCGACGACGGAGATTCTCGTCACCGAGCCGGCCAACGATCCCTGGATCGAGCCCCTCATGGATGACGACGCCGATGAGCTGCCGGTCGATCGGCAGTTTTACGCCCGGAATGACAAGAACGTCGGCACGCTCCACCTCCGCGGCCGGCTCGACGCCCCGGCCGACAGCGTGTTCCTCGATCTTTTCGCCGATGACGCGCTGGTCGACTCCCGTTCGCTCGAGCCCGACCAGGGGGGCCGTTATGCCTTCGCGATCCCACTCACGCCCGGGCTCGTCCGCTACCGGGTCGAGTGTGGCGCGGTGCGTGACGGGAAAAAAACGACCCTCCACACCGCCGACGATCTCCTCTGCGGCGACGCCTACCTGATCGACGGCCAGTCGAACGCCGTGGCGAGCGACTGGGGGGGCGATAAGGTCGATGACGAGCCGGAGCCCCGAAACCGAAACTGGATTCGCAGCTTCGGCGCGATGGAGGGGAGCCTCGAACCGGGATGGGGCAGCGCCGTGCGTCGCGAAGGTGGCAAGCACCAGATCGGATACTGGGGGATGGACCTCGCCCGTCACCTCGTCGACGTCCACCGGATTCCGATCTGTATCGTCAACGGCGCTGTCGGCGGCACGCGGATCGACCAGCACCTCCCCGACCCTGCCGATCGCACGAACCCGGCGACGATCTACGGCCGGCTTCTTGCGCGCGTTCGCGCTGCCCGGCTCACCCACGGAATCCGCGGCGTTCTTTGGCACCAGGGGGAGGCTGATCAGGGGGCCGACGGCCCCGATGGCGGCTACGGCAGCGAGACCTACCGCCGACATTTCCACGACCTCGCCGCCCACTGGCAACGTGACATGCCGAACATCGGCCACACCTTCCTCTTCCAGATATGGCCGAATGCCTGCAGCCAGGGAGGCACCCCCGCCAGCGACCGGCTCCGCGACATCCAGCGCACCCTCCCCCGCGACTTCGCCCGGATGTCGGTGATGTCGACCCTCGGCATTCGCCCCGAGGGGGGCTGCCACTATCCGGCGGCCGGATACGCGGAGATGGCCCGACTGATCGGAGCGCTCGTCGACCAGCGCTGTTACGGTACGGTGTTCGCCGATCCGGTGACGGCGCCCGATTTGATCTCGGCCCGATATGCGGACGACACTCGCGCGGAGATCCTCCTCGAGTTCGGCCAGCCGATCGTCTGGAACGATGCGACCGTGTCGGAGCTTCGCCTCGATGGCGAGGCTGGCGGGATCCGCTCTGGTGAGGCTGCCGGTTCGACGTTGCGGCTCGCCGTGGCCCCGGGCTGTAGGGCCGCGACGATCACGTATCTTGTCGATCGGCAGTGGCATCCCGACCGCGTCCTGCGTGGCGTCAACGGGATCGCTGCCCTCACCTTCCACGCGGTTTCCATCGAGCCACCTCCCACGCAGATTCCATCGCCATGAAGCGTCTCTCCTCCGCCGTCCTGCTGCTCTTCGTCGCCGCGGTCGTGATCGGGCCAGCGGAACTCTTGGCCGCCGATCCCGCTCTCCCCAACGTCGTCATCCTCTATGCCGACGACATGGGCTACGGCGATCTCGGGGCCAACAACCCCGATTCCAAGATCCCCACGCCGCACCTCGATCGATTGGTGAGCGAGGGGACTCGATTCACCGATGCTCACAGTTCGTCGGGAGTCTGCACACCGAGCCGCTACGCCCTCCTCCATGGCCGCTATCACTGGCGGAAGTTCCACGGCATCGTGCAGTCGTTCGACCAGCCGATCCTCGACGCCGAGCGGACGACGCTCGCCGAACTGCTTCGCGGTCGCGGCTACGCCACCGCAGCCTTCGGGAAGTGGCACCTCGGCTGGGACTGGGAGGCGATCCGCCGCGCCGGCGCCACGCCGCGCGTCGAGGGCAAGAACAAAATCTTTGCCTCTGCCGATTTCGACTGGCGGCGGAAGATCCCGGGAGGGCCACTCGCCCACGGCTTCGATCGTTACCTGGGCGATGATGTCCCCAACTTTCCCCCCTATGCCTGGTTCGAGGACGATCGGATCCCCGTCCCGCCGACTCTTCAACTCGTCACAACAGGACAGCCCCCCGAGGGGAACTGGGAATGCCGCCCGGGCCCGATGGTCCAGGGTTGGAACTTCCACGCCGTCATGCCGACGCTCACCGACCGGGCCGTGGCCTGGATCGAGCAGCAGCGTCCGGACCGCCCGTTCTTTCTCTACTTCCCCTTCACCTCCCCCCACGCGCCGATCCTGCCGACCGAGAGCTTCGCCGGCCGCTCCGCCGCCGGCCCCTACGGCGACTTCATGGCCCAGACCGACGACACCGTCGGCCGCGTGCTCGACGCGCTTCGTCGCCAAGGCTTCGCCGACGACACGCTCGTGATTTTCACCTCCGACAACGGCCCTGAACGCTATGCCTACGAGCGCACCCGGGCCTTCGGCCACCGCAGCATGGGCCCCCTTCGAGGGCTGAAACGCGATCTCTGGGAGGGTGGGCATCGGGTGCCGATGATCGTTCGCTGGCCCGGGCGCGTGCCCGCGGGCAAAGTGGCCGACGGACTCCTCAGCCAGGTCGATCTCTATGCCACGATCGCCGCAGCGATTGGCGCCGAGATCCCGGCGGGCTCGGCCGAGGACAGCCTCGATCAGCTCGCGTGGTTCGAGGGGAAGGCACCGTCAGCCCGCCGCGAGATCGTCCACAACACGCACGCCGACGGCTACGCCCTCCGTCAGGGCGACTGGATCCTCATCGACGCCCCGTCGGGGGGCATCTCCGAGATCCCCGCTTGGTACCGCGACGCCGAGGGGATTCCGACCCCGGACCATCCCGGCGAGCTCTACGACCTCCGCACCGATCCTGGCGAGCGTCACAACCGCTTCGAGAGCGAAACGGCGCGGGCCGCCGCCATGAAGCAGCGTCTCGACAGCCTCCTCGGGCGCTGATCTCGCTCCCGGCAGGCTCAGTGGACTTCCGCGCTGACCGTGAACGACGCCTCGAGGGATTCCCCGGCGGCAAGCGGGATCACGCCGCTGTCGGCCTCGCCGGCCGCGAGGCGATTGACGCCGTCATTCGCGTTGGCAGCCGGCTCGACGGCGAGCACGGGGCGATCCTCCGGGCCGAAGCAGATCAGGTGCGTGACGTTCGGCGAGCAGGCGTAGGTCAGGGTCACGCCG
>JBIIQL010000354.1:0-4567 GCA_044342095.1 Pirellulales bacterium | reverse complement strand
GTCGACGTTCGGCGCACAGACGTCGTCGAGATAACGGAGCCGCTCGAGGTTCGTGTCGAGGAGGCCGACATTCGCGCCGAAGCCGGCGGCCACCTTGGCCGCGTTCGCCCCGACCGTGCCGGCGCCGAGCACCGTGACGTGGGCCGGCGCCACTCCGGGTACCCCGCCCAAGAGGATGCCCCGCCCCATCTGCGGCTTCTCGAGATACTTCGCTCCTTCCTGGATGCTCATCCGCCCCGCCACCTCGCTCATCGGCACGAGCAACGGCAACCGGCCGGAACCGTCCCGAAGCGTTTCGTAGGCCACCGCCGTGGCGCCGGTCGCCAGGAACCCTTCCGTCAGCCCCCGATCGGCGGCGAAGTGGAAGTAGGTGAAGAGCACCTGCCCGCGCCGCAGCAGACTCAATTCGGGCCGCTGCGGCTCCTTCACCTTGACGATGAGATCGGCCGCGGCGAACACCTCGGCGGCCGTATCGACGAGCCTCGCCCCGCACCCCTCGTAGGCCTCGTCGGGGAGCCCCGACCCGGCGCCGGCGGTGCGCTCGACGACCACGGCATGACCGGCCCGCACCAACTCCTCGACGCCCACCGGGAGCATCGCCACCCGGTATTCGTCCTTCTTCGTCTCCTTCGGCACTCCGATGATCATGAATGGATCGGCTCCGGGATGGGGTTTCGAGGGGCAGGAAAGCCAGGGACAGGAACAGAGCGACCGCCGGGGCTCTACCCCGGCGGTCGCAGGTCGAACGGGAACCGTACGGCTTGCCGGGCCCCGAGGGCCCGGGAGCCGGTCACGGGTCAGGCGAGCTTGTAATCAGCCGGCATCGGGAGCTTGTAGTTGCCGTCCTTGTCCGGCATGACCGGCGGCTCGGCATCCCACGAGATGTTTTCCGGCATCGTGCGGATGTTGCGGTCCATCATCTCCTTGAAGCTGACTTCCTTGCCCGAGTACGTGGCATACCGGGCGAGGCAGGCCGAGAAGCTCGACGTCGTGCCGTAGTAGGCATTGTTGAGCGGCGTGTTGTTGCGGATCGCCGCCTGGAGTTCGTCGTGCTCGATCTGGTAGGGGTTCGGATTCTCCCCCTGGAACTTCCACAGCACCTTGCCGGCGTAGTCGGTGATCTCGCCGATCCGCACCTGGGCCTTCGTGCCCTGGAAGAACTCATCGACGCGACCGTCACCGCCGGGGAACTGCCGGCACTGGCTGGCGATCCGCACGCCACCCGGATAGACGAAGTTCACGCAGTGGTGGTCATAGATCTCGCTCGGCTGCCCGGGCACACGGTTCTGCTTGCCACCGGTGCCATAGGCCGACTCGGGGATCTTGTCGAGGAACCAGTTGGCGACGTCGATGTTGTGGACGTGCTGCTCGCAGACGTGGTCGCCGCAGAGCCAGTTGAAGTGGTACCAGTTATTGACTTGGAACTGCATCTCCGTCTGGTTCGGCTGACGGTTGCGGTACCAGATGCCGCCGCCGTTCCAGTAGACCTGCCCGCCGATGATGTCGCCGGCGAGCCCTTCACGGATCCGCTTCACCGTCTCGCGGTAGCGATTCTCGTAGCGGCGTTGGAGGCCGACGACCACCTTGAGCTTCTTCTCGTCGGCGATCTTCGCCGCCGTCAGGCAGACCTGGGCGCCGAAGCTGTCGACGCAAACCGGCTTCTCCATGAAGACGTGCTTCCCCGCCTTGACCGCCTCCTGGAAGTGGAACGGCCGGAAGCCGGGGGGCGTGGCGAGGATGACCATGTCACAGTGGTCGAGCACCTGCTTGTAGGCGTCGAGTCCCTGGAAGCGGCGATCCTCGGGGCAGTCGATCTTGTCTTTCATCTCTTCGACGGCGCGGAGGGCGCCGTCGATGCGGTCGCCGAAGGCGTCGCCGATGGCGGTCAGCTTGACGTTCGACCCCGGCACCGAGAGCGACTGTTGGAGGGCACCGGTGCCACGGCCACCGGCGCCGATGAGCCCGATCCGGATGACATCGCTCGACGGATTCTGCCCGTGCACGACCGGCACCGCGGCGAGGGTGCCACCGATCGCACCGGCGACCTTGAGGGCATCACGGCGTGAGAAGGGGCTCGAGGGGGTGCCTGGGCGGACGGATGCGCTCATCGCAGGGGAACTCCTGACCGGGGGGGAAACATCCAAAGACGAACCGCAAGGATACCCTGCCGACGGCGGCGGGGAAACGGGGACCGGGGTCACTCCTCCGTGGCCGTCTCCGAGCCGCGGCCGCGGACAAGGAGGCGGATCGGCACCTCGCGAAGCGGCGTCGTCTGCCGCAGCGAGTTGACGAGATACCGCTTGTAGGGCTCGGTGATGCTGCGGGGGGCGCTGGTGGAGAGGACGATCGTCGGCGGATTCACCTCGACCTGCGTGGCGTAGTAGATCCGGACCGGACGGCCGCGACCGTCGGCGGGAGGACGGTTGGTCTCGACGGCGGTGCGGATGACGGTGTTGAGCTTCGCGGTCGCGATCCGGGTGCTGCTCTGTCGAAAGAGCCGCTGTGCGGTGTCGACGACCGTCTTCACGTTCCGCCCCGACGTCGCCGTCGTGAACTCGACCGGCGCCCACGGCATCGAGCGGAACGTCTCGCGGAGGTAGTCGTCCCATTCCTTCCGATCGACCTCGCCGGCATAGAGATCCCACTTGTTGATCACGAACACGACCGGCTTGGCCTCCTCGAGGATCGTGTCGACGAGTTGCTTGTCGACACGGCCGATCGGCTCGGAGGCATCGAGGAACAGGAGGACGACGTCGGCCCGACGGATACTCCGTTCCGCGCGGTGCGTGGAATAGAAGTCGAGGTCGGTCGTCCGGCTCTTCGTTCGCCGCAGGCCGGGCGTGTCGATGGCCAGAAACGAATGGCCGTCGACCTCGAAGCGGACGTCGACGCTGTCGCGCGTGGTGCCGGCGACGGGGCTGGTGATCACCCGCTCCTCATGGGCCAGGGCATTGGTGAAGGTGCTCTTGCCCACGTTGCGGCGGCCGACGATCGCCAGCTTCATCTCCGGCAGCGCCGCCCCTTCGGCCTCCTCGGGCCAGGCCTCGGGGAGGTGCGCGACGATCTCGTCGACGAGTTCGGTGCGGTTGCGGTTCTGCCGGACGCTGACGATCAGCGGCTCGCCGAAGCCGAGCTCGTCGAAATCATGGGCGAGGAGGTCGTACTTCGGGTCGTCGGCCTTGTTGGCCACGAGCAACACCGGCGCTCCGGTCAAGCGCACGCGTCTGGCGACCTCGCGGTCGGCCGGGAGGAGGCCGCTGCGGACCTCGACGACGAACACGATCAAGGCGGCCGAGGTGAGCCCCGAGACGATCTGGGCATCGATTTGGGTGGTGAGCCCGTCGGGATCGTCGAATCCCATCCCACCGGTATCGACGAGATCGAACACCCGATCCTCGAGGCTCACCCGCTGGACGAGCCGGTCACGGGTGACGCCGGCCGTGGGATCCTCGATCGCGATCCGCTTCTCGATCAGCCAGTTGAACAGGCTCGATTTGCCCACGTTCGGCCGACCGACGACGACCACCTGGGGGATGACATCATTCACTGGCATCGCTCGACTCCATCAGGTCGCCGAGACGCCGGCGCGGCATGGCATGGACAAGATAACGGTGGGTGATGGCGACCGAGAGATCGCGGAGGTGCCCGTCGAGTCGCACGAGAAAGCGGTCGAGTTGCCCGCGGGCACCGTCGGAATCGGGGACGACCAGCGCCGAGACATCGGCCAGCCGGAGCAGCCCCGTCGCCGCCATCGCGGCCCGCTGCTCGTCGGCGAGGACCGGCGAGCCGACGTCGCGCGGGAGCGCTTCGACGTGGGCATCGAGCGCCGCAACCTGGAAGCCGACGCTGCGGGGATTCGTCTCGTCGGTAAGGAGGAGATCGACAAGCGGGGCGGCCTGAAGCGTGCCGAGGTAGCGGTTGCGATAGGTCATCGAGCTGTCGGCGATCTCCAGGAGCATCTCGTCGATCCGCTGCTCGTCGGCCCGCGCCGTGACGACGGTGCTGCGGAGGAGATGAACCATGCCGGTGGCCCGCTCGAGGCGGCGGCCCATGTCGAGAAACCTCCACCCCGGCCCGCGCGTCATGCTCTCGTTGCCGAGCCCGGCGAAGGCCGAGAAGTCGAGGATCAGCATGTCGAGGAACGAGAGCACGTCGCCGTCGTGGACGAGAACCACCGGAGCCCCGCCAACCCCGGCGCGGAGGTCGGCCAGCCCGTCGCGGCGGAGCCGGGAAAGGATCTTCCAGGAATCGATCGAGATCCGATCGCGGACGACGCTGGCCATCTGCCACATCGCCCGGATCGAGGCCGCCACGCTCGTGGGACGCGACTCGTCGAACACCAGCGACTGCACCTCGGCGGCGATTTCCGCAGGCGTCTCCGCCCTGCCAGGCTCCTGCCACTCGGGGCGCACGACCGGCGGCTCGGAGAGCGTGGCGAGGAGCCGGGCGACGGCCGCGGAGCTTTCGAGGGTGCTCTCCGAGGCGACCCGCGCCGACACCGTGCGGAGGAGTCGCGCGGCCGACTCGGCCCGCTCGACGTGCCGGCCGAGCCAGTGAAGATGGTCGG
>JBIIQL010000021.1:0-15356 GCA_044342095.1 Pirellulales bacterium | reverse complement strand
CGGCGGCGCACCGAATGGGCCGCCAGGCATCGACGGTGGTAACACCCATTGGGGTCGGTAGGACGGTTGGGCCCCGGAGTCGGGCGACGTCCGCGGAGCATCCTCGATTGGACTTGGGCCTTGCTGACGGGTTTCACCCGAGGGTTTTGGGGCGTTCTCGCTTGCCTGAGTCGCAGCACCGCCCATAGTTCCGGGTTGGCCGACCGGCACGACCTGAAAGCTGCCGCCGGTGCCATGCTGCACCGCCGAGGCGATCGTCGGGCCCGCCTGGGCACCGGCGAGCACCAGCGGCGTCACCTGAAAGGGGACGGCCGCAGAGCCGATCCCCGTCGTATCGGACCTGGCTGGCTCCGCCAGAACGATCCCCGCAGCCCGGTCGCCTCCCGTTGGCGGCGAAACGGATGCGGCCAGGGGCGGAGCAAAGCCGCCGGTCAGGCCAGCAAGCAGCGCACGGGGCTCGAGCTGTTCAACGCTGGAAAGGTGTGTGTGTGTGTGTGTGTGTGTGTGTGCGGCACGCCGCAACCACGAGCCGGTCTTCATGGCGATCTCCCTCGCGGGTCCCGGTGACTGGAGTAGACAGACAGCGCGGGGCTCTGCCCCTCTTTCGAGGAGGCTACAAGAGCCCTCCAGGGCTGTCTACGATTCGGCGGCCGTGTCAGCCAACTGAAAATGCGCCAGACCGCCCGCCCGCCTACGACACAATCTCGCCGGCCCACAGTTCCCGGAAGAACTGGCGGCAGGGGACGATCCGGAGGCCGTCGACGACGCGCTCGGCGGTCTCGTTGCAGACCACGATCGACAGCCGGGGGCGGTGCGTCTCACCGAACAGCCGTAGCCCCCGCCGGTCGCGATCGTCCACTCGGGATCGAATTCCATTCTGGTTGCACCAAAATGGAACGTATTCCCGTTTTGTAAGCAGACCAACCATCAAAGAAATTCCTTTGGAAGGATTGGACCACAAAACCACGAACCGCTCCCTGCCGGCCCGCAGGCCGCTCAAGCCCAGCACGGGCTCGCTGGATCTCGTGCTTGGCTAGCGCGCACTTTCGGGGTCGATGATCCGGGCCGTCCACCCCTCCGTGCCGCGAGCGAGGAGGAGCGACCGCGTCGATCTGTCCCCCACAAGCCGCACGTGAATGCGTTCCGGAGGGGCGCCCTCGATGCTGGGCTCGAGCGCCGGCTCAAACGTCCCGCCGTCGATCCGCCGGGCGAAGCCGCGGCCGCCGGAGATTTCCCCCGCCCCATGATCGAGCCAGGCGAGCCGGTGCGGCGCGATCTCCACGGCCGTCACCGCCGGGCCGCCAGGCGCGGGGGTCTCGGCGAGCCGCCAGGTGTGGCAGGCCTCCGCCGCTTCAAGGAGAAGGTCGAAGTGCCGCCCCGCGGGATCGTCGGGGGCGCCGGTGTGCTCGAGGAGGATGAAGCGCGGCATCGCGGCAGACTCCCTCAGCGCAGTCGGCGGGGCGGATCGCGGCGCCCGCCCATCAATATTCCTCGCCATCCCCGCCGGCGTCGCCCGGTAGCACCAGCGGCTTCGGCTTGTGGCGCACCGTCCGGGAGAGATTCTCCTCGCGGAGAAGCTCCACCGCCGCTTCGAGGCTCATGGCGCCGAGATCGCCGTCGAGCCGGTCGCGGAGGCTCACCGTCCCCGCGGCCTCGTCGCGCGGCCCACAGACGACCATCATCGGGATCAGATCGAGCTGCGCGGTGCGGACCTTCGCCCCGAGCTTCTCTGGGGCCGCATCAAGGCCGACGCGGAGGCCTGCGGCTTCCAGGCGCGCCTTCACCGTCCGGGCGTAGGCCTCGCTCTTCTCGCTCACCGGCAACACGCGGACCTGCTCAGGCGCCAGCCACAGCGGGAAGGCCCCGGCGAAGTGCTCGATGAGGACGCCGACGAACCGCTCCAGGCTCCCCAGCGGCGCCCGGTGGATCATCACCGGCTTGTGACGGGCGTTGTCGGCGCCGATGTATTCGCAGTCGAAGCGCTCGGCGCTGGGGAGGTTGTAGTCGAGCTGGACGGTGCCGAGCTGCCACTTGCGGCCGAGGGAGTCGTGGACGACGAAGTCGATCTTCGGGCCGTAGAAAGCGGCTTCGCCAAGCTCCGGCTCGCAGCCGGGGAGATTCATGCGGCGAGCGACGCGCTCGATCGCCCCCTCCGCCTCGGCCCAGCGCTCGGGCGAGCCGACATACTTGTCGCTCTTGGGATCGCGGAAACCGAGCCGCACCGAGAAGTTCGAAAAGGCGAGGCTGTTGAGGACTTTGAGCGTGAAGTCGATGCAGCCCTCGACCTCCCCCTCGACCTGCTCCGGCATGCAGAAGATGTGGGCGTCGTCCTGCGTGAACCCGCGGACGCGCGTCAGGCCCCCGAGCTCCCCCGACTGCTCGTAGCGGTAAACCGTGCCGAACTCCGCCAGTCGCAGCGGGAGATCCTTGTAGCTCCGCGGCCGCGCCTTGTAGATCATCGTGTGGTGCGGGCAGTTCATCGGTTTGAGGAGATACTGTTCGTCCTCCTGCATCACGATCGGCTTGAACTGGCTGTCGGCGTAGTAGGGGTAGTGGCCGGAGATCTTGTAGAGATCGATCTTGCCGATATGGGGCGTGTAGACCGCCTGGTAGCCCCGCGCCGAAAGCTCCTCGCGCACGAAAGATTCGAGCGTGCTCCGCAGGAGCGCGCCTTTGGGCATCCAGAGGATCAGCCCCGCGCCCACCAGGGGGCTCGTCGTGAACAGGTCGAGCTGCTTGCCGAGGACGCGGTGGTCGCGCTTCCGCGCTTCCTCGAGGGCCAAAAGGTGCGCGTCGAGATCTTCTTGCGTGAACCAGGCGGTGCCGTAGAGCCGCTGGAGCTGGGCGTTGTTGGCGTCCCCCTTCCAGTAGGCGCCGGCGATGCTCGTGAGCTTGAAGGCGCCGATGCAGCCGGGGCTCGGGACATGGGGCCCGCGACAGAGATCGACAAACTCCCCCTGCCGGTAGAACGACAGCGTGGGATGCTCGGCGAGGCCCGTCTCGATGTGCTCCGCCTTCAGCGGCTGGTTCAGCCCGGCGATGATCTTCACCGCCTCCTGCCGCGGCACCTCGACCCGCTCGAAGGCCTCGTCGGCGGCGATGATCTTCCGCATCTCCTCCTCGATCCGGGGGAGATCGTCGTCGGTGATCGGCTGCGCCGCGCGCATGTCGTAGTAGAACCCGGCCCCGACGGTCGGCCCGAAGGCGAGCTCGACTCCCGGAAACAGGCGCATCACGGCCCGGGCCATGATGTGGGCCGCCGAGTGGCGCATCACCGGCAGGGCCCGCGGATCGCCCGGAAAGAGCCATTCGATGAGCGTCTCGCCATGCTCCGAAAGCGGAGCGTCGAGCCCGACCGTCTTCCCGTCGAGGAGGGCGGCGATCGGCGGCACCTTCTTCTTCCCGCCACCGGCCACGCCGACGGCGACATCCGCCAATCGTGAGCCCTGGGGAAACTCGCGAGAATAGCCATTCGGGAAGCGGACGGTGGGCATGGTGGCGGACGGGGGTGGGAGGGCGGGAGGAGGTGAATGGGCGGAAACGACAGCCCGGCGGCAGTATCCCTGCCGATCCCGGCAGGCCACAAGACCGTTCGTGGCAGGGATGGAAAGGCTCCCGCCCGGAACGGTTTCGCCGTTGGGCCCGGGGGCACATTCCGCTACCTTCCCCCCCTTCCTGTCCGTCCCGGTGCCCCGCCTCGCCGCTGGTGGGTTGCCGGTCCGTGCGCCGTCTCCTCCGGGAACCGCCCATGCACGCCGCCGCCCAACGCCCTCTCCAACGCTGGTCGAGGTCACGGGCGTGCTTCGTGATCCTCGCGCTCGCGGCCACCATGCTCGCCGCCGGTCGCGCCGCCGCCGAGCCGATGGGGGCGCTCAAGCTCGATCACGCGCTCGACGTCCGCGGGCTGACAACCCTCGAGCCACAGCGGCTCGCCGACGCCCTCGCCGCCGACAACGATCTTCTCCTCCTCTCCCGCCCCCAGGCCAACCGCCGGCTGTTCCTCTCGGCGGTCGGCCGCAAGGCGACCCTCGCGCTCCAGCATGCCGGCTTCGAGGAGGCGAAAGCGACCGCGTCGGTCGAAGGGAGCGCAACGGGGGAGCGGATCGTCGTCGACGTCGCAGAGGGGCCGAGGGTGATGGCCGCCGGCGTGGAGATCACCGGCCTTCCCGACGACCTCGCTGGGGGACTGCAGCGGTGGATCCAGGGACAGCGGCCCGCCCCCGATGCTCTGGCCGAGACATTCGAAGGAGCCGATGGCTGGGGGGGCACGCGCTGGCTCGACGAGAACGGGCTGCCGGTGACGATGGAAGCCCCACTCTGGACGCGCGGCCAACCGGCGTCGTTCGATCCTCCCCACCTCAAGCAGATCCGCACCGCGATCGGCCGGTTTCTCCGCGACCAGGGGCGCTTCAGCGCCGCGGTGCTCGTGGAGGATCGCAAGCCGACCGGCCTCCTCGCCGGGCTCTCGAATCTCGCCGCGGCTGCACGCCTGCATGGCGCTGTGGCCGGCACCGCCACCGTCGAGGTCGCCGTGAAGCCGGGTCCGGCCGGCGCCATCCTCGCCGTCACCGTCACGAATCTCCCTCCGGCGGCGGTGCTCGACGATGTCCGCCTGCCGGCCGGCACGAGGACCACGCGGGAGAACCTCCTCGCCGCCCTGGGAATCACCCCCGGTGCCCCGGTCACGGAGCACGACAGGCTGGCCTGGAAGCAGCAGCTGCGGATGTCGGGGCGATTCGTGCGGTCTGACGTGACGCTCGAGCCATCGGCCGATGGCGGGCATGGCGTCACCGCCGTCTTCGATCTCGAAGACTACACGTCGGTCGGAGCCCTGGGGACTCCCCTCACGCCCGAAGAAGCGGTGATGCTCCGCTTCCGCGAGTGGCTCGTCGCCACCCTCTCCGGCGGCGAGGATCTCGTCGCTGCCTGGGAACGGGCGCCGAATCCGGGCGAAACGATCACGGTGGGGCAGCCCACCGGCGAGTTCATCCTCTCCTCGAACGACGGGATGCTCGTCTCGTGGATGCCCGAGAGCGAGGCTGCCTGTGGCGTGGCGGTCACGGCCGACGGGATCGGCTGCTTCCTCTCCGGCCAGGCCGGCCGGTTCGAGATTCCCCTCCCCTCCGAGGGCCGGCTCACCGCGCAGGTCGCGCTGGCGCTGGCTGCCAACGACGAGAAGGGGGAGAAGCCGGCGCCGGGTTATCAACGCAGACTCACGCTGGGTGTCGGGTACGAATCCCGATCCAAGCCGACCGCCGCGCCGTTCGCCATCACGGCCCGCATCGAGCCTGCCGCCTGTCTCGCCATCGTTCACGAAGGGGAGGCGAAGACCAGCTGGGAAGGGGAGACGCTCGTCGTCGAAGCAACCGACCTCGTGGCTCGCTTCGACGGCCCGACCGGCCGGCTGCTCGTCGTCGAGACGTCCACCGGCCAGCGATTCACGATCCGCGCAGCCGCCGGCGATCTCGCCGCGACCCTCGCCGCGCTCCGCACAGGCGCCGGGGAAGATCTGGCCCGAAGCGAAGCCCTGCTCACCTCAGGCATCGAGTTCTTCACCGCCGACAGCACGACAGCTGCCGTCGACCGGACGATCGCCGCAAGCGGCCTGACACCGGGCCGCCGCTCCCCGCGGGAGCGGTTCGAGCACGTTGCCGGCTGGCTTCATGAGGCAGGGCTGTCGGACCGCGGCGCCCAAGCCGAGGCGGTGATCGCCAAGGTGGTGGCGGCCGAGACGAGCTATCCCGATCGGTTTCTGAAGCTCGTCGACATCGTTCGGCGGATCGGCGTTGCAGGGGGCTTCACCGAGGCCGACACGCTCCTTGCCACCGCGCTCGCGACTGCTGACGTGGAAAGCCCGCTCGAGATTCCACGCGAGAAGGCGAACGAAGGCGACCCACTGATGGCTGCAGGGAAGCTCGCCGCGACAACCGTCTGGCGCGCGGTCGAAGCGACCTGCAGCCGCGACTGCTGGCTGGCGAGCCTGACCCGGCTCTCGGCCCTCGCCGCCGCCCGCGACCCGGCCACGCTCGAAGAGCTCGCCACGTTCATGCAATCGGAACAGGCCGGGCCGATCGCCTACCTCACGGCCGCCGCCGGCGTGCCGATCCCGGTGATGGCCGCATCGTTCGCCCGCCGCGGTGAAGAAAGGTTTTCCACGCCGGCCTTCCACGCCGACTGCGCCGCGCCTTTGAGTCTCCTCGGACACGCCGGGCTCGACCGCAGTCTGGCCGTCATCCTCCGCACGCTCACCGACGACGACGCCTGCCTCCTCGGCGAGATGACAATCGGCGACCCCGGCTTCCTCCTACCGCTCGTCCAAGACCAACGAGCGCAGCCCTCGGAGGCCGCCGCGACCGCATCCCTCCCCGCGAGCCTTGAGCGCTGGTGGGAAGCGAAGCTCGGCAAGGTGGTGGCGACGGCCCTCCACGACAAGGTGTCGCCGCGGACCGCCGCGGCCCCTGCCGATGACGCGGCACCTGTCCGCTGACGCGCCCGTCGACCTCTTCCGGAAGTCTCCCGATGCTTACGCGTCGTCGCTGCCTCACCGCCGCTGCCGCCGCGCTCGTCGGTGGCTCCATCGGGCGTGATCCCAGGGCCCAGCCCGCTGACAGCGAACTGCCGTTCCTCGCCGACGTCCAAACGGCGCCGGCCATCCCGACCGACGACTGGCCTCCGTCGCTCCTCGTCGGCGCCGATGGCAGTCCGATCGCCACCTGGAAGGCATGGCTTGGCGAGCGGGAGCGGATCCGCGCGACGTGGCTCGAGTTCCTCTCTCCCTGGGAAGTGGCGGAGCCCAGCAATCAACATCACCTCCTCGCCGAGGAGATGGTGGCGGGGTGCCGGCGGCGCTTGATCCGCTATGCCACCGAGCCGGACGAGGAGGTCGACGCCTGGCTGCTCCTTCCTGCCGACGAGGCCGCGCGGCCAAACCGCGGCTGGCCCGGCGCCGTCGTCTTCCATTCCACGACCGACCAAACGATCGACGAGCCGGCCGGCACCGCTCCCTCCGACGCGGTCGCGATCGGCACCTGGCTTTGCCAGCGAGGCTTCGTCGTCCTCTGCCCACGCTGCCACTTGTGGAACACGACCCCGGCGCACCGCCTCGATCTTCCAGGCGCCGTGGCCCGGCTCGCACAGCGACATCCCGGCGCCCGCGGGATGCGGAAGCTCCTCCATGACGGCATCCGCGCCGTCGACATTCTCCGCACGATCGACGATGTCGATCCAGCCGCGATTGTCGCCGCCGGCCATTCGCTCGGTGCCAAGGAGGCGCTCTATCTCGCCGCCTTCGACGACCGCATCGCCGGCACTGTCTTCAGCGAGGGAGGGATCGGCCTGGGGTTCTCCAACTGGCACGATCCCTGGTATCTCGGCGACACGATCCGCGATCCAGCCTTCCGGCTCGACCACGCCCAGCTCCTCGCCCTCACCCTCCCCCGCGGGCTCCTGATCCTCGGGGGGGAGGCGGGCCCGGGAGCGGCCGATGGCGACCGTTCCTGGGGGCATGTCGCCCGGGCTCTGGAGGTCGGCCGGCTGGAGCGGGATCGTCCCAGGCTTGGGCTCTTCAATCACCGTGGCGGCCATGCGATCCCCCCGGCGGCCCGGGAGCTGTTGCTCGACTGGCTGGCCGGTTGTGCCGGTGGCGCCGGGGGGTGAGGGGCGGCCGAGCCCTGTCGCCGGGCCGCTCGGGCAGGCTTGCTTGACGGCACGGTTTTCAGGATCCACACTCAAAGGGTTCCGAGCGGGCGATTAGCTCAGTTGGTTAGAGCACTAGCTCGACAAGCTAGGGGTCATAGGTTCGAGTCCTATATCGCCCATTCTTCACGCGGAAAAAGCCATCCATGGCCTTTTTCCGCTGGGGTGGTCCGAGCGTCCGGCTCGGCGTCACGCCTGAGAAGGCAACTCACACATCGATCGAACCCGCGGTAACCTCTCGGTTGCAGCGGGTTTTTTCGTTTTCTGCCCTCCATCGCCGGCTCCGTGCGAGTCTGCAGCGATCCCCCTGCGGGAGCCTGCTGCACCTCTCGGCACCCGAATCAGCGCTGCCTCGAAGGTCGCCTCTACGATAGCGCTCCCGAAGTGGTGACCCCGGGCATGAGCGCGTCCCTTGGGACAACCGGGGAAGCTGCCCCTCCAGGCTGCCGCCTCGTCGGGTAGAGACCACTGCATCCACTCGGCAAGGCAGGGCGAAGGGAGATTCCGAAAGAGCCACCGCCTGGCTTGTGGCCGGCCCGGGAACCGCCCAGCGAATGCTTCGGTTGCCATTTCCACCTTCCACCGCTCCGCCCGATCGTCGCGATAATCAGGCGCCACGGACGCCCTCAACGCTTTCAGAGGGTTGCTCGGAGTCATTGGGATGGCTGGCTCAGGCTCTTCAGAGCGCGGTTCCCTTTCAGAAAGCGTGTGTCAAACAACCGCTACGCCGATAAGCTTCGCGACCGAATCCAACGCCGAACATAGACTTGTTGGCGATGTGCCCAGCGGCACCCTGGCGTGATGACTCCTTGAGGCGGGTGGTCCTCCAACCCGTCGTGTTACAAGTTCGGTGAATGAGGATCCACGGATGGGCGACGTCGCTTATCAAATCGAGCCTTCCTTGTCAGCCGACGAGTTCATCGATGTCTTGCGGCGATCGACTCTCGCGGAACGACGGCCAGTGGCAGACGCGGGGACCATCGCTGGTATGCTCGCGCACGCCGGGCTGATCGTGACGGCACGGATCGGCGGCCAGCTTGTCGGGGTTGCCCGCTCGCTCACCGACTTCAGCTATTGCACATACCTGTCGGACTTGGCTGTGGATGCCGAGCAGCAGGGACGGGGCATCGGACGGGAGTTAGTCCGTCGGACGCACGAGGCAGCTGGCAGACATACGATCCTGGTGCTCCTCGCGGCCCCGAGAGCACAATCGTATTACCCTCACATCGGCATGCGGCAGCACGAGTCCTGTTGGGTGTCAGATCGGGTGCCGCGGGCGAGTCCCGTGGGCGCGGCACCGAAGGCCACCGCAGATGGCGGGGCACCGCGGGGTTTCGGTGGTGGGAGAAGAAGTTGATGTCACGTCGGCTGATCAGTTCCGGATCGACGTTCGAGGCCGAAATCGGCTTTTCGCGTGCCGTGGTGGATGGCAACTGGGTGTTCGTGTCCGGAACCACCGGATTCGACTACCGAACCATGACCATCCCGGAGAGCCTGTCCGAACAGACGGAGCAATGCCTTCGCAACATTCAGGCAGCACTGGCCGAGGCTGGTGCATGCCTCGCTGACGTGGTACGGGTTACCTACGTCCTGCCCGAGGCTGGGGAGTTTCGCGAGTGCTGGCCGGTCCTGCGGCGATATTTCGGTGAGATTCGGCCCGCCGCCATGATGATCTCGGCAGGTTTGGCAGATCCCCGGATGCGGATCGAGATCGAGGTCACGGCGAGGATTGGCTCAGGCACACAAGCCAGACAGCACCATACAGCGGAATCGTGAGAGACGTGGTCTTGATGAAAAGCCCAAGGTGACGAGCCGCTCAACGGTCTTTTCGCGATGCAGATCATCCGAACGCAACGCCTCGACCTCGTCCCGGCGACTTTGGCCCTGGTCGAGGCGGACATCGAGTCTCCCGAGGCCCTCGGACGCCGGCTCGGGGCCGCCGTGCCGGCCACCTGGCCTCCCGGCGAATACGACCGAGCGGCGATGGAGTTCTTCCGTGACCGGCTCTCCGAGAGCCCCGAAGCGGTCGGCTGGTACGGCTGGTATGCGGTCCAACGTTCGGTCGAGCCCCACGGCTCCGTCCTCGTCGGCTGTGGCGGCTACCTTGGCCCTCCGGGCGCCGACGGTGTTGCCGAAATCGGCTCCTCGATCGTGCCGGAATCCCGGGGGCTCGGGTTCGCGACCGAGATCGTTCACGCGCTCGTGGCGCGAGCCTTCTCGACGCCGCAGGTCGTTCGTGTCATCGCACACACGACCTCGACGAACCTCGGATCGGTCCGGGTGCTCGAGAAGTGCGGCTTCAGTCTCGTCGGCCCGGGTACCGAGCCCGCGACCGTCCAATACGCGACCACCAAGCCCACGAACTGACCCCGGCATGCAGCGGGCTCACGGCGCTCGCCGCGAACGCCCGACATGCGTCGAACGAGTCGGCATGCATCAAGAGGCTGGCCGCGGCCCCGACGCCCGGTCGAGGACGGTGCGGGAGATCGTCTCAGCGGACAAGGTACGGTGCTGCAGACCATTGCCCCAGTCGGGGCACTTCGCTGCGAACCCAACGAGCAGGAAGATGCTGAGAGCGACCCAACAGGAGGTCCGGGAAGGGAGGGGTTTCTGGGTCGCGAGAAAGCCACATAAAAAAACTCATTGACAGCTCGTGATATTCCGATATATTTCAAACATCGATAACTTGGTCGGCGAAAGACGCACGTGGGAGGGAGTAAGCCATGGCGGGCGTGAAGCGGCAACTCACGAAGCTCACGAGCCTTGAGGCGCTCGGCCAGGCCGCTGAGTGCCTCCGAACGCTCGCCCACCCTCACCGACTGCGGATCGTGCAGATGCTCCTCGGCGGCCGCTACACGGTGGGCGAACTCGCGGAGTCTTGTGGGATCCCGAGCCACATGGCTTCGGAGCACCTTCGGCTCATGCACCGATGCGGCTTCCTTGACGTCGAGAAGGATGGCCGGTGCGTCTACTACACGATCGCCGAGCCCCATCTTGCCAGCATCATGGCCTGCATCGAGGATCGCTTCGGCGGCTCGAAACAGCCCCGTGTCGCGGCTCAGGCTTGAATCCAGACCTTGTCGATTTCGGGGTGGATTGCACCCAAACATGTCTATATCTTTCGACATCCCGACCTCTATTTGATTTCGCCCGTTCCGACCCGACCCCCAGGAGGTGCTTCATGGTCGCCACGATTTCCCCCTCGATGCTCGCCGATCTCCGCCGCCGCGGCGAGAAGCTGACGCTCATCGACGTCCGTACGCCGGCTGAGTTCGGCGAGGTGCACGTCGACTTCGCCCGCAACATCCCCCTCGACCGGCTCGACTCCAAAGCGATCAGTGCCATCGCTGGCCCAGACCCGGTGTACGTCATCTGCAAGTCGGGCAACCGCAGCCAGAAGGCCTGTGAGAAGCTGGTGGCCGCGGGCCTCGATCGCATCGTCAGCGTCGAAGGGGGCACCAACGCCTGCGTCGACGCCGGGTTGCCGATCGTCCGCGGGCGGAAGGTCATGTCGCTGGAGCGGCAGGTGCGGATCGCCGCCGGGATCCTCGTGGCCACGGGGGCGGCTCTGGCGGGGCTCGCTCCCGATCCGACGTGGCAAAGAATTGGCGCTGGGCTCGCGGCGTTCGTCGGCTGCGGCCTCGTCTTCGCCGGGATCACTGACAGCTGCGCGATGGGGATGCTGATCGCCAGAATGCCCTGGAACACGGCCTGCACGTCGGCGAAGAGCTGCTGCCACACGGCCGTGCTTGGGCTGATCCTGGGGGCGATGGCGAGCACCGCACTCGCTGACCACACGAAGGACTCGCTCGACACCGTGAAGCGGGCGGTGGCGGAAAAGCAGGCCATCATCGTCGATGTCCGGGAGCCGGAAGAGTGGGAGCAGGGGCACGTCGCCGGTGCCAAGCTCATTCCCCTGAGTGTGCTCGAGAAGGGGGTGAACCCCCAGGAACTCGCCCGCGTGCTCCCGAAGGACAAGATCATCTACTGCCATTGCCTCGCCGGTGGCCGCTGCATGGACGCTGCAGAGATCCTCAAGCCGATGGGGTATGACGTCCGCGCTCTCAAGCCCGGCTACCCGCAGCTCGAGAAGGCCGGTTTCCCCACCGCCAAGGGGCGTTGAGGCCCCCTGTCAACCACGTGTCCAACCCTGTCCTTCATCGACCTCCAAAATACCCTCTCATGAAGATCCAGCAGTACTATCTCGCCTGCCTGTCGCATGCGTCTTACATGATCACCGACGAGAAGACGAAGACGGCTGCCGTAGTCGATCCGCAGCGCGACATCGGGCAGTACCTCGCCGACGCCAAAGCGGGGGGCTACACGATCAAGCACGTCTTCCTCACCCACTTCCACGCCGACTTCATCGCCGGCCACATCGAACTCCGCGACAAGGCCGGAGCCACGATTCGGCTCGGCAAGCGGGCTCAGGCGGAATTCGCCTGCGTGCCGATGGGCGACGGCGACTTGGTCGAGTTCGGCGACGTCAAGCTCGCGGTGCTCGAGACGCCGGGGCATACGCCAGAGGGGATCTCGATCCTCGTCTACGACCTCGCCAAGAGCGTGAGTGAGCCACAGGCGGTCCTCACCGGCGACACGCTGTTCATCGGCGACGTCGGACGGCCCGATCTCCTCGCGAGCATCGGCGTCACCGCGGACGAACTGGCCGACATGCTTTACGACAGCATCACCAACAAGCTCGTGAAGCTTCCCGACGCCACGCTCGTCTATCCCGCGCACGGGGCGGGGAGCATGTGCGGCAAGAGCCTTTCGAAGGAGACCTTCTCCACAATCGGCGAGCAAAAACTATTCAATTACGCCCTCCAGCCGATGAGCCGGGAGGAGTTCAAGAAGATCGTCACCGCCGACCAACCTGAGGCCCCCGACTACTTCGTCCACGACGCGATCCTCAACCGTAAGGAGCGGGCGAGCCTCGACGATTCGATGCAGCGGAGCCTGCGGGCCCTGACGGTCGACGAGGTCCTCGTGCTCCAGAAAGAAGGCGCCCAACTGGTCGATGTCCGCGACGGCATCGACTTCGAGGGGGGCCACATGAAGGGGGCGTTGAACATCGCCCTCAACGGCAAGTACGCCACCTGGGCCGGCTCGATGCTCGCGGCCGACGAGCCGATCGTCGTCATCGCCGAGGAGGGCGCGGAGGAGGAGGCGGTCATGCGACTCGGCCGGATCGGATTCGACAACGTCGTCGGCTGTCTGGCCAATGGCATGAACGCTCTGGCGCAGCGCGACAATCTCGTGGAACGCACGGAGCGGATCACCGCAGTGGCGCTCGATGAGTGGCTTCGCGGGGAGCGTAGTGGCACGGCGCCAGTCGTGATCGACGTCCGGAACGAGACTGAACACGCCGCCGGCCATCTGCCCTCGGGAATCAACGTCCCGCTCCCCCACCTTGAGGAGCGGATTGCCGAGATCCCGCCGGGAAGGGCGGTGGTGGTCCACTGCGAGGGGGGCTACCGGTCGGCGATCGCCGCGAGCCTGCTGCAGAAGCTCGGGGTGAAGGACGTCTATGACATGGTGGGCGGCTACAAGGCGTGGGTGGCGGCGAAGCTCGCCACCCGGACCTGACCGGTCACCGCCTCTCCCAGCCCCCCGGATGCCCGCACGATGTTTCCTCTTCCAGCCGCCATCGACCCGACCCTCTCCACGTTCCCGCTGTCGTGGGACATGGGCCAATCGATGGCGGCGGGCGTGCTCGTGGGGCTCTCGCTCGGGCTCACCGGCGGCGGGGGCGCGATCTTCGCAGTGCCGCTGCTGGTCTACTGGATCGGTGTCGAGCCGGCCGCGGCGGTGAGCGTGTCGCTGGTCACGGTTGCCACAACGGCGTTCGTCGGGGCCATCGAACGCTGGCGGTACGGTCAGGTGGAGATTCCCACCGGCCTCCTCTTCGCCGCGGCGGGAATGCTCACGGCGCCGCTCGGAAGCTGGCTCGGTGGCCGGATCCCGCCGCGTCTACTCCTGGCGGCCTTCGCCGGGCTGATGGTCGTGATCGCCACGAGGATGTGGCGCAAGGCTTCCGAGACGAGCGAACGGACCTCGGCGTCGGTCTTCTGTGCGGGTGTGGGGCCGACCTGTAGCCGCGATGCCCAGGGCCGGCTGCGCATGACGGCCCGCTGCTTCCTGCTCCTCACTCTCGTAGGCCTCGTCGTCGGGCTCCTCTCTGGGCTCTTCGGCGTCGGGGGCGGCTTCCTCATCGTGCCGGCGCTCGTGGCCTTCGCCACGATGGGGGTGGTCCATGCGGTGGGGACATCGCTCCTCGTGATCGCGCTTGTAGGCGCGTCGGCAATCGCGTCGCAACTCGCGGCAGGACGATTGATCCCCCTCGACGTCACCGCCGCCTTCGTGTCCGGGAGCGTGCCGGCACTGTTCGTTGGATCGGCGATTGGCCGGCGGCTCGCTGGCCCGGCGCTCGCCCGTTTCTTCGCGGTGGCGATCCTTTTGGTCGCCGCCTACGTCATCGCCAAGACCACCCTCGGTTTCTGATTCCCGGATCTCGTTCCTCCATCGATCGGAGTCCTTCCATGAATCTTACGTCTTCATCGGTCTCCCTCTGCTTGGCACTCATGGTCGTTGCGGCCAGCATCGCTGTCCCTGGCTTCGCCGCGGAACCCTCCTCACCCCTCGAGTTCCCGCGGATCGCCGGTTACGGCGGCGTGGTGCGACTTCCCGATGCCGGCGAGCGTCCAAGAGCCGGTGGCAAGGTCGTGTTCGACACGACGGCCGCGGCTGTGGCTGGCAAACCGAACCGTGGACTCGACAGCGCCGCCCGCCTGGTCAACGTCTACGTTTCCGAAGGCATGGAGCATTCACGCCCGCGGATCGCCGTGATCCTCCATACGGGCGCGACACCGGCGGCTCTTTCGGACGATGCCCACGGCCGGAGTGCCGCGGGCGGCCCGAATCCGAATCGTCAGTTGGTCGAGGCTCTCGTCGCCGAGGGGGTCGAGGTGTGGGTCTGCGGACAGTCCGTCATCCGTGGGGGCCACACCCTCGACGACGTCCTGCCCGGGATCAAGGTGGCCTACTCGGCGATGATCTTCAACATCAACCGGCAGGCTGATGGCTGGTCGACGCTCGGGGTCCACTGAGCGCCGCGAAGAGTCGACCTCAGGCTCGTGTTCGCCGGATGGGGCGAGCCACGGAGGTTCAAAGCCTCCCGCGGAGCATGCCGTACCAATAGAGACGCGGCAGCACCTGGGTCTTGAGAAGCCACATGCTGTACCGCTCCTTCGACTGGTCGAAGGGAAATGTCTCACAGGGCTTGCCGTCGTAATCGAACTCGGCGAGGACCATCTTTCCGTAACCGGTAACGATCGGGCAGGAGGTGTAGCCGTCGTAGGAGGCCGACAGCTCTCGTCCGCCCATCGCAGCAAGGAGATTCGCCACCAGAACGGGCGCCTGCTTGCGGACCGCGGCCCCGGTCTTCGAGGTCGGCAGGCCAGCCGCGTCACCGATGGCAAAAACGTTGGGGAAGCGGGGACATCGGAGCGTGTGTTTGTCGACCTCGCACCAGCCGTGCTCGTTGGCCAATTCACTCCGCTTCATCACGTCCGGTGCACTCATCGGCGGCGTGATGTGGATCATGTCGTAGTGGATCGTTGATCGCTCCTTCGTGTCGAGGTTCTCGAACACGGCCTCGCGGG
>JBIIQL010000353.1:0-4573 GCA_044342095.1 Pirellulales bacterium | reverse complement strand
AGTCGAGCCGCAGTTCCACCAGGCCGATCCCGTTGTCGGCCAGGAACTTGTGCTCCGCGATCATGTGCCGATGACGGCCGCGGGCGATCCCCACGCAGATCATGGTGTGTGTGCCCCGTCGTGGGGCTCCGAGGGTGTGCGGGGCCGGTGAAGCAGGCTCACGTCCGGCGGAACTGGCGGTCGAGTTCTTGCCGGGAGAGGGTCAGGGATGTCGGTCGGCCATGGGGGCAGTGGTGGGCGTCGGTGACGAGATGCCGGTCGCGGACGAGGGCATCGATTTCGGGTTGCGAGAGGGGATCGCCCGCCTTGATGGCCGCCTTGCAGGCCAGCCCATGGAGCACTTCATCGACGAGCATCGACGTCGCGCCGCCGGGGCCAGGGGTCACGGGGGACGTGAGCGCGGCAATGCGGTCGACCACCTCCCGCAGCATCTCCGCCGCCGAAGTCCCGCCGGCGAGCACCGGCTTGGCCGTGACGATGACGGTCGATCCCCCGAACGGCTCGACGCGCAGGCCGGCCGAAGCCAGCGCCTCCGCATGCTCCGTCACGACCTCCAACTCGGCCGGGGCGAGATCGAGGCGTTCGGGAATGAGGAGCGGCTGCACCTCGAGACTCCCGGCCGCGATCGCCCCCTTGAACCGCTCGTAGAGGACCCGCTCGTGAAGGGCGTGTTGATCGATGACCTCGATTCCCTCGCGGCTCTCGACGACGAGGTAGCGGTCGTGCATCTGGACTGCCCGCTCGACGCGCGCGGCGGCCGCGGCATCGCCGTCGTCGCGTTCCTCCTCCCAGCCGGGAAGGGTGGCGGCCGAACGGGGCGCGGCGAGGGGCGTCTGCGGCTTCCACGCAGGGAGTGAAGCGCCGGCGTTGAACCAAGGCTCGGCAGCGGCGGCGGTCCACCGCTCGTCCGCCGTCGCGGTCGCCGGCCGTCGCTCCCCGACGGGGGGCCAGGGCGCCCGAGGGGCAGATCCGCTCGGGCCGGGCTCGACCGGCGGCGTGAGCGGCGCGCGGAGGTCGAGGGTGAGGAACTTCGTCCGGAGCGCCGAGAGGACGAGGCGATAGAGCCGCGAGGGATCGCGGAAACGCACCTCCATCTTCGCCGGGTGGACGTTGACGTCGACGAGATCGGGGGGGATCTCGAAGCGGAGGAAAGCGATCGGCTGCCGTCCGGTGAGGAGTACGCCCCGGTAGCCCTCCTGCACCGCATGGAGAATCGAACGGTCACGGAACGGCCGCCCGGAAACGAACAGATGCTGCAGCCGCGTGCCGGCCATGTCGTCCTCGGGACGACCGACCAGCCCATGCACCGAGATCTCCTCGTCGGACGCCTCGACCTCGATGAGCCGCTCGGCCAGTTGCGTGCCGAACAGATCGCCGATCCGCGTCCGCCACCGGTCGGCCACCGGGAGATCGTGGACGCGCCGGCCATTGTGATCGAGCGTCATCGCCACGGCCGGATGGGCCAGGGCCGTGCGGACGAAGGCCTCGGAGGCGTGTGACCACTCCGTCGACGGTGCGCGGAGGAAGGCCCGTCGGGCGGGGACCTTCGAGAAAAGCTGATGGACCTCGACGGTCGTCCCGACCGGGCAGCCTTCGGGCGCCACCTCTCCCATCACCCCGCCGTCGACTTCGAGGCGGGCGCCATGCACCGCCGTCGGCGTGCGCGAGCGGATCACGACCCGCGCCACCTCGGAGATCGACGCGAGGGCCTCGCCGCGGAAGCCGAGCGTGCCGATCCGTTCGAGGTCTTCGGCGACCCGGAGCTTGCTCGTGGCATGGGGCGAGACCGCCAGCGGAAGATCCTCGGCCTCGATCCCCGCGCCGTCGTCCACGACCCGCACGAGGCCTACGCCCCCTTGTTCGAGCGTGACGGCGATCCGTGTCGGCCCGGCGTCGAGGGCGTTCTCGAGGAGTTCCTTGACGACGCTCGCCGGCCGTTCAACCACCTCGCCGGCGGCGATCCGATTGACGACCGACATCGGCAGGGTGTGGATGCGTCCCATGGCGGGCGATCGGACCACCGTGGCGCCGCCGCCACGGGGAGGGTCACGACAGCTGGAACTCCTTGATCTTGCGGTAGAGCGTTCGCTCGCCGATGCCGAGCATCTCGGCGGCCTGCTCCCGGTTGCCGCCGGTCATTTTCAGCGTCTCGGCGATGAACAACCGCTCGATCTCCTCCAGCGGCCGCCCGACGAGCCCGGCGAGGCCGGGAAGCCCGGGCGCACCGGCCGCTTCCACCGGGCCAGGGCCTGGCGCTCCCGCCGGGTCGAGCTCGACCGGCAGGTCGTCGACGTCGAGGGTCTCGTCGCAGTCGACGACAACCATGCTCTCGATGACGTTGCGGAGTTGCCGCACGTTCCCGGGCCAGGCGTACGCCGCGAGCTTCATCCTGGCCGGCAGCGACATCCCCTTGATCGACTTCCCGTGCCGCTTCGAGAACAGCCGGATGAAGTGCTCGATGAGGAGAGGGAGGTCGGCCGATCGCTCGCGCAGCGCCGGGATGGCGATCGTCACGACCTTGAGGCGGTGGTAGAGGTCGCTGCGGAAGGCCCCGGCCGCGATCGCGTCCTCGAGGTTGCGGTTGGTGGCCGAGAGGATCCGGACGTTGACGCGCACGGGGGTATTCGAGCCGACCCGGGTGATCTCGCCCGATTCGAGCACCCGCAGAAGCTTGATCTGTGTCGCCATCGGCATGTCGCCGACCTCGTCGAGGAACAGCGTCCCGCCATTGGCGTACTCGAACTTCCCCACCCGGTCGCTCGACGCGTCGGTGAAGGCGCCGCGGACATGACCGAACAGTTCGCTCTCGAGGATGTTCTCGCTGAGGGCGGCGCAGTTGAGGGCGACGAAGGTCTTGTTCTTCCGCGGGCTATTCTGGTGGACGGCCTGGGCGACGAGTTCCTTGCCGGTGCCGGTCTCGCCCTGGATGAGGAGCGTCGCATCGGTGGGAGCGATCCGCTTGAGGCGATCGATGAGCGCAAGCATCTGCGGGCTCGATCCCACGACCCCCTCGAAGCCGAACTTCTCGTCGAGGCGCTGGTGGAGTTCGAGGTTTTGCCGTTTCAGCCTCACCCCCTCGCTCGCCCGGTCGACGGCCGTGCGGAGGTGGGAGAGATCGAGGGGCTTCTGGAGATAGGTAAAGGCCCCCTGCTGCATCGCCGCCACCGCCGACGGGACGGTGCCGTGGCCCGTGACGACGATCACTTCGGTTTCGGGCGAGGCAGCCTTGGCGCGGGAGAGGATCTCGAGGCCGCCGATGTCGTTCATCATCAGGTCGGTGACGACGACGTCGAACGATTCCTGCTCGATCTTTCGCGCTCCCTCCGTGCCGCTGCCGACGATCGAGCACTGGTAGCCGAGGCGGCTGAGCCCTTCCCCCATGGTCCGCGCGTGGACGATGTCGTTGTCGACGACGAGTACGCGCACGAGCTTTTGCGTTCCGGCGTCGGGGAGGACCGGGGCGGGCGACGGCGGGGATTCACGGGAACCGGTCATGGTAGAAGAGTACGAAGCGTGGGGCGGCCTCGTCCAGTTCCCCGCCGCCGTCCTTCGAGCGGAAAGTCCGGGCAGGAGGCTCGATGAGGGAGGAGCATCAGGGCGTCGGCTGGGGAGTCTTGAACCCTGCCGTGGGAAGCCGGGGGGGGGCCGGCAGCCAGATCGTCACTTTCGTGCCCCGCCCCGGCGCGCTTTCGATGTCGATCGTGCCCCCATGGGCCTCGACGATCTTCCGGGAGGTGGGCAGGCCGAGGCCGCTTCCCCCCTGTTTCGTCGTGTAAAACGCGCGGAACACCTTGGCGAGGGTCTCCTCCGACATTCCTTGGCCGGTGTCGATCAGCTCGATCGCCACCCCCAGCCCGGAAGGTCGGGTGCGGACGACGAGTTGCCCGCCGGCATCCATCGCCTGCACGGCATTGATGAGAAGGTTGAGGAGTGCCGAGCGGAAGGTCTCGCGGTCGAGGCGGACCATCGGCAACTCGGGATCGAGATAGCGGACGAGCTCGACATTCGCCTCGCGGGCCCGCGGCGCGAAAAAGTCGAGGAGCTGGTCGATCTCGACGTTGAGATTGCCCGGCTCGAGCGTCAGCGATTCCTGCCGGGCGAAGTCGAGGAAGTCGCCGAGGAGCTTCTGGAGGCGATCGCATTCCTCGCGAACCAGCTCGATCTTCGCCTTGGCGCGTCGGTCACGCTGCTTCGTCGGCGACTGCGGATCGGTGTTCTCGAAGTCCTCCGCGAGCAGCTCCATGTTGAGCCGGATCGTGGAAAGCGGATTGCGGATCTCGTGGGCAAGGGCCCCCACCAGCGCCGCAAACTCGGCATACGTTTCCGCGCGGGGATGCACCGTTTCGGCTGCCGAAGACATGCTTCCCCTCCCGCGCCGATCCCCGGACGCCGCCACGATTGGCAGCGGCGCCCGGGAGATCACGCTTGGTCGCGCGACGGCTCAGGAGCCGGCGTTGCCGGCGCTCCCGCCATTGCCACCCTCGGCCAGTTCACGCATCGCCACCTTGCGGCTCAGCTTGACGCGATCCTGATCGTCGACAGCGATCACCTTGACCCGCATGACGTCGCCCAC
>JBIIQL010000352.1:0-4577 GCA_044342095.1 Pirellulales bacterium | reverse complement strand
TGGATCATCTGGAGCACCGAAGAGTTCGGCTTTCTCAAGCTCCCGGAGAACTTCTGCACCGGCAGCTCGATCATGCCGCAGAAGATCAACCCCGACGTCCTCGAGCTCGTGCGTGGGAAGTCGGCCCGGACGATCGGCAATCTCCAGTCGCTCCTCGTGCTCTTGAAGGGGCTCCCCACCGCCTACAACCGCGATCTCCAGGAAGACAAGGAGCCGCTCTTCGATTCGATCGACACCCTCGAGGCGATCCTCGGGGTGGCGGCCCCGCTGGTCGCCGGGACGTCGTTCGACCGGGCGAGGATCGGCGCCACGCTCGACCGGGGGCACCTCGACGCCACGAGCCTCATGGAGGCCCTCATCGCCTCCGGTACCCCCCAGCGGACAGCCCACGAGACGGTCGGGAAGCTCGTCCGCCGGGCGATGCGGAAGGGGGTGTCGCTCGAGGAGCTTGCCGATGAGGAGTTTTCGGCAGACTGCGCGGGCTGGAACGGCACCTTGAGGAGCGCACTTGGGGCATCCAGGGCAGTTGGACGGATGGCGAGTTTCGGATCCACGGCGCCGGCCCGGGTGGCCGACCAAATCAAAGCGTGGCAGCAGCGACTCGGTGGCGCCGGCGGCGCGTGAACCCGGGGGAGACGGCATCGTGGCAGCAAGGGGACGACCGGAAAGCGTGCGGGTCGTCTTTCGGGCGCCGCGGAGGCGTCGGCTGTGGGGCATCGGCGGGCCGGCGGCGGGGCTCCTGCTCGGTAGCCTGGCCGTGGCGGGGCAGCCCTGCCCGAACTGCGGACCGCTGACGACGACGAAGTGGGAGTTTCCCTTCGACGACGGCCAGCACCACGACGGCGATGGCACCGTCTCGGTGCTCGCAGGCTCCAGGCAGCCCGACGCCAAGCCCGGCCCGCGGCCGCTCGATGCCCTCCAGCAGGCGGTCGTCGACTCGCTCGCCGCCGAGCAGCGTGACACGGCCCCGGAGATGCTCGACGCCGCGATCCGTGCCGCCGACGTCGACGCCGACGAAGCGGCGCTCGCGTGGTTTCGCCGCATGCTCGACGCCGTCGCCGACGCCGGTGACGGCCGCGATGAGCTTCTCGCCGATCTCGGCGATGCGGCCGACCAAGCGGCGCTCCTCCGCCTTGCCCGTCATCTCCGCCCCCTCGATGCCGATGCCCCGAATCTCCTCGACGCGATGCGCACCGCCGCCCGCGACCGGCGCCGCTCGCCCGCGCGGATGAAGCGCGCCGCGGAAGCCCTGGCAAGCGACGCACCAGAGATCCGCGCGGCGGGCGTCGCCGAGCTGTCGAAGGCCGGCATCGACGGATTGCCAGCGCTCATCGACGTGCTCGCCTCGGCCGAGCCTGGGAAGCGAGTGGCACGCGTCCTCGCCCGCGAGATCGTCGCCGACCTGGGGTCGGATGCGCGGCAGCCGCTCCTGGCAATCCTCGGAAGCCCCGACGTCAACCGCTGGCAGGGGGCGATCCTCGCCCTCGAGGCGGCGGGCCTCGCCGACACGGCTGACTTTCTCCTCGCCCCGGCCCTCGTCGGCGGCACGCCCCCCGGCGCCCAGCGCGCCGCCCTGGCAGCCCTCCAGCGCCATGCGGCACGCCTCGCCGACGAGCCCGACCCGACGCTCCTCCAGCCGCCGCGGCAAAGCACGGCGATCACGCTCCTCGCCCAGCGGCTCGATTGCGTGCTCTCGCCGCAGGGGCTTCCGCAGGTGCCCCAACATCCGGCCGAAGGCCCAGCCACGGTCCGGCGCCATCGCTGGAACGTCGAGGCGGGGAGGTTTGACGAAGTCGAGCTTTCGCCGCGTCTGGCCCGGAGCATCGACGCCGCCCATCTGGCGCGCGATCTCGAGGCCCTCGACGCGAGCGATCCACTCGCCGTCCGCCTCGTGATCCTCGCTCGGCTCGAATCGCTCCTCCTTGCCTCCGGCCCCGCCTCCTCGGCGCTCGACACGATTCCACCGGAGCGACTCGCGGCCGCGTTCACCGGCCCCGAAGGGCTCGATCCCAACGTCGTCACCGACATCATGGAGCTGGCGATCGAGCGGCAGATGCCCGAGGTGGCCCTCGCCGCCGTCTGGCAGCTCGAAGCGATGCACACGCCGACGACGCACGTCGCCGCGGCGCCCCTCCCGCCGAACGTCCGCAAGGCGCTCGTCAAGCTCGTCGACGCCCCCGACGAGCGGCTCGCCTTCGCCGCCGCTCGCACCCTCGCGCTCGTCGGTGGCGATGCCGGCTACCGGGGCTCGAGCCGGGTGGTCGAGCGGCTCCTTCACGCGGCTACCTCGCGCGGCGGCGATCATGCCGTCATCGCCCATCCCGATCTCGCCGTCGGCAACGAACTGGCCGCGGCGGCCTCGAAGTACGGCTTCCGGACGACGGTCGTGGGGAGTGGGCACGACGCGCTCCAAGCCGCTGCCGCCGACGCCGACACGACGCTCGTCCTCCTCGGCGCCCGGCTCGCGGTCCCCGGCGCCTTCGAGACGCTCCAGGGGCTCCGTCAGGCGGGCCGTGGCGATCTGCCGCCGGTGATGATCGTCGTCGATCCGCTCGACGACTACGGCCGGGGCGGGAAGCTCACGAAGCTGATCCTCCAGGCGCGGGCCCACGGCTGCGTGGCCATCGTCGACCGGCTGCCGAGCTTCTTCGGGCCGCTCCTCGACGCCGAGGGAAATGTCGTCGCGCCGCCGCGCTTCCCGGAGGAGCTCGCCGCCATCGCTGGCCCCGAACAGGCTGATCCGGCCTGGCGGCAGGCGCAGGGAGCCGAGCGGCTCGAAAGGGCCCGGCAGGCGATGGAGATCCTCGCGATCCTCGGCCGCAGCGGCCACGACGTCGCCGCCGCGGAGGCCCACGCCCGGCTGGCCCTGACGACGCCGGCGCTCGTTCCGGCGGCTCTCAAGCTCCTCGCCGTGGTCGGCAGGTCCGGTGCCCAGGGGAGCCTCGTCCGCCATGCCCTCGCGGCCACGGACAGCGAAATTCAGGCTCTGGCCCTCGCGGCGCTCGGGGAAAACGTCACCCGCTACGGAATGCTCCTGGCGGCCGATGACGTCGAGGACCTGTGCCGAAGCTACACTGGACGCCCGGACGCAGGGTCGCGGGAGACTGCCCGCACCATCCTCGCCCTCCTCCCCAAACGCGTCCGCCCCGCCCTCCCTCCGCCTGTCGATGCCGCCTCCTTCCGGCCAACCCGGTGACGATCCCTCCGCGCCCCCGATCAAGGGTCTGATCGGCACGGCACCGGCGATGCAGGAGGTGTACGCCATGACACGGCGGGTGGCCGTGTCGAACGCCTCGGTGTTGCTCGTCGGCGAGACCGGCACGGGAAAGGAATTGATCGCCAAGGCGATCCACGAGCTCTCGCCGCGGGGGAGCGGGCCGTTCGTGCGGGTCAACTGCGGAGCCCTCTCCGAGAGCCTCCTCGAGAGCGAGCTCTTCGGGCATGTCCGCGGGTCGTTCACCGGGGCGGTCGCCAACCGGGCCGGCCGCTTCGAGGCGGCCCACACCGGCACGATCTTC
Organism: Pirellulales bacterium; assembly: GCA_044342095.1. Taxonomy (GTDB): domain Bacteria; phylum Planctomycetota; class Planctomycetia; order Pirellulales; family UBA1268; genus QWOP01. Next base: position 1,059 of record JBIIQL010000352.1, on the reverse strand, counting down.
CTCGACGAGATCAATTCGACGACCGCCAAGCTCCAGGTGAAACTCCTCCGCGTTCTCCAGGAGCGCGAGTTCGAACGTGTCGGCGACACCGAGACGATCCGCGTCGACACCCGCGTGATCGCGGCGAGCAACCGCGAGCTCCTCGACGAGGTCGCCCGGGGCAACTTCCGCGAGGATCTCTACTACCGGCTCAACGTCGTCCCGATCTACATCCCCCCGCTGCGGGGCCGCCGCGAGGACATCCCTCACCTCATCACCTACTTCCTCCGCGCCTACAACGAGGCCAACGGCCGATACGTCGTCCACATCCAGAAAGAAGCGATTGCGGCGCTCGTCAAATACCACTGGCCGGGCAACGTCCGCGAGCTTCAAAACGTCGTCGAGCGCTGCGTGATCCTCGCCCCCGGGGACGAGCTGACGATCGATCTCCTCCCGGCGGCGATCCGCGGCGACCGTCCGAGCGTCTCTCTCCCCGGCCGCGGCGGCGATCTCGACAGCCTCGCCCGCGATCTCGTCGAGCAGGGGATGACGACCTCCGGCCCCGACGACGACACCCTCTACGAGCGCATCGTCAGCCGCGTCGAGCGCGAGCTGATCTCGCAGATGCTCGCCGCCTGCGGCGGCGTCCAGCTCAAGGCCGCGGCACGCCTCGGCATCAACCGCAACACGCTGCGAAAGAAGCTCCAGGAACACGGCCTCGAAGAGCCGGAGTGATACGGACGCCGACCAACACCATGCATCACCCCGCGGCATCACGCGTGGCGGTGCAGCGAGGGGTCGCCCGTGCTCCGAGAGCCGGCCTCGCCGGTCAGCGCAGCCCGGAGGGCGAAGCGCAAGCGGCGCGGAGAGAGCCGAGGCCATGGATGGCCGAGGCGAACGTCCGGCGACGGGGCACGGTCATCCCCGAGCGGCTCCAACGACAACGGCCCGCCGGAATCCCCGGCGGGCCGCTTCGTTTAGATGAATCAGTCGAAGGCCATGGACGCGAAAGTCCGCGTCTCAATTCAGTCCCACCACCACTGGCCGGCGGGGAGGTCGAGCTTCTCGCCCCGGGCGATG
>JBIIQL010000351.1:0-4578 GCA_044342095.1 Pirellulales bacterium | reverse complement strand
TCGTCGTTCTCTTTCGTCTCCGGCATCCCCATCATCATTCCCTGATTGGGATCCTGTGCGATGGCGATCACCGCCCAGCCCGGACGAACCCGGAGATCGACCAGCGGCAGCACTTCCGGGGCGCTCCGCTTCGACTTCTCGTCGGAAAGCGGGGTGTTGAAGATCCGCGGCACCGCTGGCGCCGCAACGACGTTCTCGCGCCAAGGCTCGACAAGCTTGGCGAGGCTCGGCCGCTTCGTCGTTTCCGCCGGCGGGCCCTTCGAGTCGGCGATGTGCTTCATCGTTCGCCCGGCATGCTCGACGATCACCGTCGGGAGCTGGTCGCGCTTGGCGGGCTTCGTGCGTACCGCGTCGATCCCACCCCACACGAGCGTGCAGGCGAGCGCGCCGAACAGCCCCACCACGAGTTTCTCACCGTGATTGAGGAAGAAGTCGACGATCGATTCCTTGCTCAAGTTGATGCTCGGCTTTTTCATGGCATCACCCTCCTGGGGTCGGTCTGGACGTGATCTTGGTTTTGGTGTTCGTTCGGATCGACAGGGGCTTGGAACAGGACGGAAGCACGATCAAACGGCCGGCTCGGCGGGTGGCGGCTGATCGGCCGGTGGCGGCTGATCACCGGCTGGCGCCGCTCCTCCCTCGGGCGCCGGCGGATCGCCGGCTGGCACCGCCGCGTCGGCAGGCGGCACTGCCGCACCACCGGCCTCCGCAGCGGCGGGGTCGGCTGCCCCATCGGCCGCTGGCTCGGCGCCGGCTGGATCCGCGGCTGCGGGTTCGGCGGCGGGTGCCGCAGGCTCATCCACAGCGGCCGGCACCGGCTCGGCCGCATCGGCCGCAGCGCCGCCATCCGCCCCCCCCTCCACCGCCAGCCCCAAGGCTTCGGGACTCGGAGGCGTCGCCAAGGCGATCGTTCCCCGAATCTCGAGGACGATGTCATGGGGACGGACCATCGAGCCAGCTCCGGCCATTCCCGCCATCGGGCCATCCTCACCGCCGCCCCCCATCGGAGGACGCGACATCATGCCCCGGTTCGGCGGGCCATTGAACGAGCCCCCAGGACCGCCGGCCGGCGGTCGACCGCCACCCCCGCCCGGCGGGCCCATCATCATCCCGCCCGGTGGCCCGCCCATGCCTCCACCCCCCATGCCGCCCATGCCAGGCATGCCGGCAGCCGCCGCCGGGGGATTGAGACGCACTTGGCGGATATCGATCGGGACGGCCGAAGTGGCTAGTCGGATCAGGAAGGCATCGAGTTTGCGCTGATCGATCGTGGCCCGGATCGTGAACGGCATGAGGTGGGTCATGAGGGCCGACGGCGATGTCGCTACCTCTTCCCCCTTGAGCGGCTTACCGTCGGCGTCGACGTAAATCCAGGTGAGGAAGGCCTCGTCGGTGGTGCCGGGCCCCTGCGCTGCGGCGGGGGCTCCTTCGGCCTCTCCCCCTCCGGTCGGCGGCATCATGCCGCGACTTCCCATCCCCATCCCCATGCCCGTCTGACCTTCCTTCGGCATGAAACGGGGGTGCTGCGGCTTCACCTGGCCACCGGCGCCGCCTGCGCCACCGGCGTCGCTGTCGCCGCCCGACGGCGGCATCATGCCGCGACTCCCCATGCCCATGCCCATGCCCATGCCCATGCCCATCCCTCCGGCCCCCTCAGCGCCGGGCTCGTGCATCCGTCCGACGGTCGAGAAAGCGGGCTCGTCCTCGCAGGCCGGATAGCCAACGGCGAGTTGCTCGACATGGGGAATGGCGGCGTCATAGGTGCCGCCGGCCCCCTGGTTCATGGCAGCGATCTGATCGCACAGCAGGCCATAAACACGGAGCTCCTCCTGGGCGAGAAGCATCTGCTTCGTCTTCGGGGGCTTGTCCCAGTGAAAGGAGTCGTAGAGTCGCTGCTGGTCGGCTGGATTCCATTCGACCAGCGCCGTCGAGCGACGCCCCGCCATCCCCGGCGCTCCCCCGCCCGGCTGCATCATCCGATTCATCATCATCGCCATCCCGCCGGGAGGGCCGGAATTCTGGCCATCGCCTCCACCTTCGGCGAGTTGGGCATCGGGATCGACCATCGCCACGTCGGCTCCCATGCGCGCCGGGAGTTTCTTCACCATGTCGCGCACCGACGACTGATAACGCTCGAGGAGTTGACGCTGGAGTTCCTTGCCGGGGCGGAGATTGGCGAGACGCTGGAGGAAGTCGGGGCCGAGCTCGGCCGGCCAGGTCTGGAGGTCGGCCTGGCTGTCCCAGAAGCGCTGCCATTCGGCGAGCGTCTCGCGCTTGACGCGGGAGGTGCGTTTGTCGAGGTCGGTCGTCCACGTGTCATTGGGGTGGGGGGAGATCCCGTCGACCTGCTTGAGCGACGAGATCTTGCCGTCGATTTCCTTCCCCTTCGAAGCGATCTCCGCCGAGAGCTTCGTGTTGGTCATGAACAGCGTCGGCAGGACGAGCGCCGGCACCAACGGCGCGAGGAGCCAAAAGTGGTACTTCGCGACGAAGTCCCAGTACGGGCGGACAGAGTCCGGGATCATGGCCATGGCTTTCCCCTTGCGCTCGCTTGCGTCGTGATCAATCCGACAACCGACCGACCCTCATCCAACCGCCGGCATCGCTCTGTAGAACAGTCAATTCCCGGCCGCAGCATCCCCTTCGGCGGCCGGCTTCGGCGCCCCGGGCACGACCGGCTGCCAGGTGAACTGGAGGATGAAGTCTTGCCGCCGCAGCGGCGTTCCTTCGACGGCTCCTCCCATCCCGCCCTGCCCCATCATGCCCGGCGGCATCATCCCCGCGCCCATCCCCGGCGGCCGCATGCCCGGCCCCATCGACGGCGTGCCTCCCGGGCCACCGGGGGGAACACCCGCTGCGGCGCCGCCAGCCGGCGTCTCCGTCGCCCCTTCGGCCCCCGGCAGCACGAGCCCGGGAACACGCTCGATGAAGACCTGCGGCGAGGAGACGATGACCGGATAGCCGATCCCCAGATCGGCCGGCGGCACGAGCTTTCCAGCGAGCGGCCCGGCGGCGACGGGCACGTCGTCGAGCCGGCCAAGGAGACCGTCGGCGAGCGTTTCGCGGACGAACTGGACCTCGACGCGGGGCTTCTGCGCTGCCTCGTTGTGGTAGTGGTGGCCGCTGATCTGGACGACCCAGCCCGGCCCCTTCGGCCCGGCATCGCCGGCCGCGGTCCACTTCGCCACCGGTGCGGGCGCTTCGCCCCCCTCCGGCGCGGCGGCCGCGGGGTCTGCGGCAGGCGCCCCATCCTCATCCTCCTCCACCTCCTCGGCGGGGAAGGTTTCGAGCCACTGCGGCTTCACTTTCTCGAACCACACGGCGAGATCGGGATACCACTGGCAATCGAGGGCATCGACATGGATCTCGTTGCGCTCGGCAGGATTGGGAATCACCTTCCCCGGCTCGTCGTGGGGGAGGAGCGTCTCCACCGCCCGCAGCAGGTCGATCGACTGGAAACGACGATCGGCCAGACGGACCAGATATTGCTGCTGCGCGACCGCCTCTTCCTGCTTCTTCTTCGTCTCCTCGAGCGAGGTGATGGCCGCCGAGGAGCGGCTCTTCGCCGAATCGGCCTCGCGGAAGGCGTTGGCATAGAGCTCGGGGGAGTAGGTCGTCCAGGCGAAGAACGTCCCCAGGAAGCTCAGCGCCGAAGCGCCGAGAAGGCCGACCATCGCCCCCACGGCCCACGGCTTCTTCGACTCGATGAGCCGCTCGCGAACGATCTCCCCGGGGAGGAGATTCGTGTTGATCGACGCTTCCCGCACCCCCTGCAGGGCGAGGCCGTAGGCCGTCCCGAACGCGAGCCGGTTCTCCTTGAAGGTCGGCGCGGCGGTGACGTCGGCCCCCTCGAGGCAGCGGTAGGTATCGAACCGCTGGACCTCGACGTTGAGCTGCTTGCCGACGAAGTCGGCGAGCCCCTTGAGCTTCGAGGCGTTGCCGAGGAGGAGGATCTTGCCGATCCGGGCCGACCGATCCGAACCGCTGAAGTAGTTGAGCGAGCGCTGGAGTTCCGAGGCAAACTCGTTGAACACCGGCTTCATCGCATTGAAGACGTCCTTGGCGTTGTCCGCCCGGGCGGCATTCCGCTTCAGCTGCTCCGCCTTGGCGAAGGTCAGTTTCAGCCCCTGGACGAGGGCCTTGGTGAAGTTGTTGCCGCCGATCGGCATGCTCCGCTGCCAGATCCGCAGGCCGTTGGTGATGACGAGGTCGGTGGCATCGACACCCATCGACACGAGCACGACCGACGGCGGCGGCTCGAGGGGATCGATCGTCGTTGGGTCGGGCATCTGATCGAAGACCAGCATGTTCAACAGCGCCATCGGCGAGAGCTGGAGGATGTCGACCTCGATGCCGGCTTCGGTGAGCGGCACGAGCGCCTTGGCCACCTGCTCCTTCTTCATCGCGAACATGGCGACCTCGGCGTCGAGGACGAAGCCTCCCTCCTCGAGCCCGCCGACGAGCCGCTGCCAATCCCATTCCACCTGCTCGAGCGGGAAGGGAATCTGCTGCCGGGCCTCGTAGCGGACGATGTCGGGGATCTTCTTCGCCTCGATCGGCGGCAGCTTGATGAACTTC
>JBIIQL010000350.1:0-4592 GCA_044342095.1 Pirellulales bacterium | reverse complement strand
CGCAGCCGACTCCGCGGCTGTCACGGCGCCCGGGGACACCCCCGCCGACGACGAACTCGCCGCCGCGCTCGATCCCCCCCGCTGTGCCTCCTGCGGCCTGCGGAAGACGACCCGCGAGGAGTCGTGTCCGCGCTGCATGCAAAAGGGGAGGATCCTGGCCCGCGTCAGCGAACTCCTCCGCCCCCATGCCCGCGGAGCGGTGGGATTGTGCCTGCTGACGCTCCTGGGCGTCGTCGCGGAACTCGTGCCGCCGAAGCTCCAGCAGTACATGGTCGACGATGTCCTTTCCGCCCGCGCGCTCGAGCAGACCGGGACCGACGCGCTCCCCGATTTCAAGACCGCATTGCTCGTGGTCGTGTTGGCGCTGGCCTTCTCCCGGATCCTCCTCTCGGTCGTCGGCGTGTTGAAGGGGCGGCTCGCCAACGCGATCGGCACGGGGCTCACCGGCACGCTCCGCCAGGAGATGGTCAACAAGCTCCAGGATCTCTCCATCGCCTATTACGACCGGCATCAGGTCGGATCGATGATCAGCCGGGTGGCCCACGACAGCGAGGTGCTCCACGGGCTCATGCATCAGATCACGGGGGGCTTCCTCCTCCAGATCGTGCAGTTGGTGGGGGTGGGCGCGATGCTCGTCTGGATCAACCCCAAGCTTGCCCTCTTCACCCTCATCCCAGTGCCGCTGGTGATCCTCGGATCGTGGGTCTTCTGGCGGCATGTCTATCCGCGTCATTACCGACTGTGGGACGCCTCGAGCAAGCAGATGGCCGCCCTCTCCGGGATGCTCTCGGGAATCCGCGTCGTCAAAGCCTTCGCCCAGGAGCCGCGGGAGCGGGAGAAGTTTGCCACCGCCAGCGACCACCTCTCCAACTGGCGGCTGTGGGTCGAGCACACGAACTCCACCTACGCCGCGGCGATGCAGATCGTCTTCGGCCTCGGCGGCCTGATCGTTTGGTACGTCGGTGGCCGCGACGTGATCGCCGGGGAGATGTCGCTCGGGCAACTGATCGCCTTCCTCGCCTATCTGGCGATGTTCTACGCCCCGCTTGGCGCCCTTTCGAACTTCACCACCTGGCTGACGAGCTTTCTCTCGGGGAGCCAGCGCGTCCTCGAGCTCCTCGACACGCCGGTGTCGATCGCCGAGGCGAACAGGCCGCAGCCCTGGGACGATCCCCAGGGGGCGATCCGCTTCCGAAACGTCACCTTCGGCTACGACCGCAACCAGCCCGTGCTCCGGGACGTGTCGTTCGACGTCGCGCCGGGGGAGATGATCGGCATCGTCGGCCGATCGGGGTCGGGCAAGACGACGCTCGTCAATCTCCTCGGCCGCTTCTACGAGGCCCAGGAGGGATCGATCGAGATCGACGGGATCGACATCCGCCGGCTCTCCACGAAGCAGCTCCGCGAGCGCCTCGGGATCGTCTTCCAGGATTCGTTCCTGTTCCGCGGGACGATCTGGAAGAACCTCTCCTACGGGCGGCCGCAGGCCACGCTCGAGCAGGGGCTCGAAGCCGCGAAGGCTGCCGGTGCCCACGACTTCCTCTGCCGGCAGCCGCTCGCCTACGAGACCCTCCTCGGGGAGCACGGCGCCGGGCTCTCCGGCGGTGAGAAGCAGCGGCTCTCGATCGCCCGCACACTTCTCTACGATCCGCGGATCCTCGTCCTCGACGAGGCGACGAGCAACATCGACGCCGAGGCCGAGAAGGCGATCCAGGAAGCGCTCGCGGTGCTCGTCCGCGGCCGGACGACGATCGCCATCGCCCACCGCCTCTCCACCCTTCGCAATGCCGACCGGATCCTCGCCTTCGATCGAGGTCGCCTCGCGGAGCAAGGGACCCACGCCGAGCTCCTCGCCGCCGACGGGATCTACGCCCGGTTGGTGCGGATCCAGACGCAGGTCACGAAGCAGCCGACGGTCGACACGCTCCTCGCCGAGGAGCCGGCCCAGCCTGTCGTCGCGACGCCTTCCGCACCGGTCACTGCCCCCGTGGAAGCTCCTCCCGCCACGATGCCGGCCAGCGGGGCCATCCGTTGGCTCGAGCCGGGTACGCACCGTTTCCTCATCGGCCCGCACGACCGGATCGAACTCGAGGAGAACGGCGATCGCCTTGCCGCCGGACTGTTCATCGTCCGTACCTTCCCCGCCTCCCGCCCCGAGGATTACCTCTCGGTGCGCGGCTGGAACGAGTCTGGCGACGAGATCGAGGTGGGGATGATCAGGCGGCTGGCCGACTGGCCAGAGGCCGACCGGGCGGTGGTCCGCACCGGCCTCAAGCGCCGCTCGCTGGTCCGTGCCATCGGCCGGGTGCATGACGTGAAGCTCGCCCACGGCTACCTCGACTTCGACGTCGACACCGACGTTGGCCGGCAGAAGTTCACCGCCCGCTGGACGCAGAGCCAAGCGATCGACTTCGGCACCGACGGGAAAATGCTCATCGACACCGAGGAAAACCGGTACGTCGTCCGCTCGGTCGACGAGCTTCCCAAGGCCGACCGGGAGAGGTTTCTCCAGTACGTCTACTGGTGATTCAGGCCTTCACGGGGCCGGTTTGACACTCTCCCGCCGGCGTTCAAAAATGTCGTCTGCTCGCTCCGATCCTTCGATTTCATATTTTTCAGGAGCCCACCCATGCCCCGCATCACGCCTCCGCTGCGCCGGTCCCTCAGCGCCTTCACGCTCGTCGAACTCCTCGTCGTCATCGCAATCATCGGAACGCTCGTCGGCCTCCTCCTCCCTGCCGTTCAGTCGGCCCGTGAGGCCGCCCGCCGCTCGCAGAGCTCGAACAACCTCAAGCAGATCGGCCTGGCGACGCACAACGCCCACGACACCCTTGGCTGCCTCCCGCCGGCCGTCGCCTTCTGGTGGAGCAGCCCCCAGTACACCGGCGGCTACACCAACAGCGACGGCACGTTCTTCTTCTGCCTTCTCCCCTTCTTCGAGCAGGGGGCCCTCCCCAAGAACATCACCAACTGGAAGGGAAGCGGCTTGGGGCAGATCGACGCCAACCGGGCCGCGATGAGCGTGCCGGTCCCGACGCTCGTCGCTCCCAATGACGCCAGCGCCGGCTCGCCGGTCTTCAAGGACGGCTTCCGTGCCGACTGGATGTGGAAGAATCCCGTCGACGTCGCCCTCTGCAGCTACGGCTGCAATTTCCAGGTTTTTGGCCGCCCCGAGAACTTCAAGAGCGACCTCTGGACGTGGCACAACACCCACGGCCAGCGCCGGTTTTCCGACATCACCGACGGCACCTCGAAGACGGTCTTCCTCGCCGAGCGGAGGATGGCCTGCGGCCCCGATGCCGCGCCGAACAACAGCGACACCTTCGGCAACGCCTGGGGCCATCCGGCCGACGATCGCTACTGGCCGGTCTTCGCCCGCACGAACACCGCCTACACCAGCGACCCCAACAATCCGGCCTACAAGACCTTCTTCCCGCCGATGTCGACGCCGAAGCCGGCGCAGTGCATCTGGCAGGAATACCGGGCGATCGGCCACTCCCCCGGTGTGCTCCTCTGCGGCATGGGGGATGGCAGCGTCCGGACGGTGTCGACGGCCGTCGACACGATCCCCTGGAGCCAGAGCCTCCTCCCGAAGGATGGCGCGAACGTCGAACTCGAGTGATCTGACGTTTGGGGCTTCTCCGGCTCCCTTCCCCCTCATCAAACAGCAAGGATCCACAGCATGCGTTTTCCCCGTTGCCTCGCCGTTGTTCCGATCCTCCTCGCTCTCGTGGCTGTCGTCGGCTGTGGTCAGCAGGGAACCCAGCTCAAGGGGATCCAGGCCACGGGCACGGCCACGCTCGACGGCACGCCACTCGAGATGGGGCTGATCGTGTTCGAGCCGGAGGGGGGCGGGGAGTCGTCGAGCAGCCAGATCACGAAGGATGGCTCGTTCAAGCTCTACGACATCAAGCCCGGCCGCTACAAAGTGGCGGTGATGACGTCGATGTACGCCGGGATGGCGGACCAAGAGAAGAAGGCGGCGGCAACTGCCGGGCCAGGGCGACCTGTGGCCGTCCGCGATCTCGAGGGAACGCTCCGGAAGGTGCCAGCCAAGACGGAGAAGGCAGAGACCTCGGGGCTCGTTGCCGAGGTGAAGGCCGGGCAGCCGATCACGATCGCGATCGACAGTAAATAAACGCTCAGCCGTCGAGCAGGTCTTCCATGTGATCGCCGCGGACGCGGATGTGCGACGCGAGGGCGACCTCGCCGGCATCGGCCTCGAGCCTCGCGATCTGGGCCGCCCCCTGCGGCTCGATGAGGTCGAGAACGACGTCGAAGCGCCCCGGGCTCTCCCGGACGTCGTCCCAGGAGATCGTCACCCGGCTCATGGCCAGGATCTGCGTCACCACCCGGCGGCAGCGGCCGGTACGGATCTCCTCGATGTCGAGCGCCACCTGCCGCGGCGGACTGATGCCGGGGGGAACGACGTCGAGCAGATCGAGGCCCCGCCAGGGAATGAAACGGTCCCATTCGGCCTCGGGATAGCCTTCGTAGGCGAGGAGACCGGAAGCGATCACGGGGCAATCGCGGACGGTGCCCGCGGCGTCGGTGACGCGGAGCCGCACGGTGAGAAGGTCATTGATGTCCAT
>JBIIQL010000349.1:0-4598 GCA_044342095.1 Pirellulales bacterium | reverse complement strand
CGTCCCTCGAGGCGTGCCCGTTCCTGTCGCCGCATCTCTCGCCACACATAGGCCCCGAACGACCCCGCGAGGGTGAAGGGCATCGCGAGCATGATGAGGATGCTATAGAAGTAGCCGCGGGCGAGATTCATCCCCTCGGGATCGGATTCCGCCACGCCGTCCTTGCAGGTCGGGCAGCCCAAGGCTTCTCCGGCGATGAGCACCACCAAGAGGAAGGCCACGATGCCGACCCCGTTGGCCGTCGGCCGAAGGCGGCCGAGGAATTGCCTGGCGACGCGCAGACAAGCGGCCGGGGCAAGGAGCCCGTCGAGGGAGGCTTCCACGGGCAGGAGAGGCTGGGGCATGGTCGATTCTCCTCAGGCCGTTCGGTCAGCCCATTCTATCCACGAGGCGCTTCTCCGGCGCTGATTCGATCCGGGCCCCCCCGGGGGCCGGGGCGTTGGGATAGAGGTGGTAAAGCATGGCGTAGATGACGACACCGGTGACGCTCACGTAGAGCCAGATCGGCAGCGTGATCCGCCCGAGTCGCTTGTGGGCATCGAGCCTGCCGCGGAAGGCAAGAAAGAACATCCGCAGGGCGAGGACAGGGACCACCGCGGCGAGCAGGACATGGGTGAGCAGAATCGTGAAATAGACCAACCGCACCGGCCCCTGGCCGGTGAAGGGCACATGTCCAACGATCCAGTGATAGGCGAGGTAGCAGACGAGAAACACTGCCGACACCAGGAATGCCGCGACCATCAAGGCGCGGTGAGCCCGCCAGTTGCCGCGACGGATGGCGATCCAACCGACGAGCAAAAGCACCGTCGAGATGGCGTTGAGCACGGCGTTGGTGGTGGCGAGCGGATGGACCGCCAGAAGCACGGGTGTCATCGGTCGGGCCCTGTGGGGATCGAGGGGGCCGACGGAGAGTCGGACGAGGGCGATGCTGGCAACGCCGCGTCGGCCGGTTCATCGAGGACCTCGCGAACCAGTTTCTTGAGCAGGTCGACCCGGTCGGCCTGGAGGAGATGGTAGCCGCCGCGGAGCCGTCCCTGCCGGTCGAACACCACGCCCCGTTCGGAGTGGACCCCGACCTCGGCCGGCAGTCGCAGCGTCTCGTTGGCAACCGTTTTGATCGTCGCCATGTCACCGGTGAGGAACTTCCACCGGGTCAGGTCGGCGTCGAAGCGGTCGGCGTAGCGGCGGAGGACTTCCGGCGTGTCGTTGTCGGGATCGCAGGTGAGGCTGACGACGACGAGATCGGGGGAGTCGATCTCTCGGAGCATGTCGGCGAGTGCCTGATTCTCTCGGAAACAGGGGCCGGGGCAGTTGGCGAAGAACACGCTCCCCACCCACACCTTCCCTGCCAGCGACCGGGAGTCGAAGGCATCGCCGGCCTGATCGGTGAGGACGAACTCGCCCGCCTGTGCCCCCGGTTCCTCGAGCCTCGCCGGCACCGGAACCGGGGCTTCGGAAGCGGAGGGCGACGGGGTCGGCTGGCGTTGTTCCCGACAGCCTCCCGCCAAGAGAGCCATCATCAGCACCACCACCCGGAACGTCCCTGTCATCGGCTCAAGCGATGTGGCGGGCGCGGCCACGCGTCGCGCCGGCACGCGCTCCGATGCCGGTCGTGGGGCGTCGCAAAGGGCCGCGGCGGAGTGGGGTGACATGGCGGGGGCAGTCACTCGCGGCATCGGAGCTCCGGACGAAGGGACGGGATGGTCAATGAGCGGCTGGGTCGGCGAGCGCCTGCGATTCGGCGGCTCGTTCCATGAGGCGAAGATCGGCGGGACGGGCCATGTGGAGCACCCGTTCCTGGGCGGCCATGCGGTTGCGAAGGCCGACGTCGGGGACGAGCATCAAGGCGAGGAAGATCGCCATCATCGCGGCCGGGATTGTGAGCACGTACTTCCAGTTCGCCTCCCAGAGCACGTGCATGAAGAACAGCACCACGAGCATCGCCTTCGTACAAGAGACGGCCATCATGAAGGCCCAGCCGACATGAGGCTGGTCCCGCCACGGCCAGACCGAGGAATAGGTCAGGAACGACATCGTGGTCAGCACGCACAAGGCGCCGAAGACCGCGAGGTACTGACCGATGCCGCCGTGCGACTCGTGGCCATCACCATGGCCGACTTCATGGCCGGGGTCGCCGTCATGCTCGTGGGCGGAGGCCGACAGAGCGCCAACACGCGTGATCGGTCCGTGGGAGTCGGCTGGGGAACTGTTCTCGGACATGGAAACCTCGGGCTCGGATGGCGGTTGGCAACGATGCTGGGCGTGGGCGGTGGCCGGCGGATGGGCTGGGAAATCGTTCTCGGCCCGTCAATCGATCTCAGAACAGGTACAGGAGCGGAAAGAGGAAGATCCAGACGAGGTCGACGAAGTGCCAGTAGAGACCGGCGTTCTCGATCATCCCGGCCCGCTTCCGGTCGAGCCGGTAGGTGAGGAGGATCGCGAACACGAGGAGCCCGACGGCGACGTGGATCGCGTGGAATCCGGTCAGGAGGAAGTAGGTGCTGGCCCACATGTTCCCGCCCGGGATCACCGCCGGCAGGCGGAGCCAGGGGAAGGTGTCGTTGAGGCCCTCGGCGTGGCCGCCGTGCCCGCCGCTGCCTTCCGACGGCAGCGGCATGACCTGGTCGGCCACGACCGCGAGGTCGAAAGGCTGCTGGTCCGGGCTCGTGACCATCTGACGGATTTTCTGGAGCCGGCGACGGGCCGATGCCTCGTCGCCGCTGAGCTTGTCTTCGGGGGTGTCGTCGAGGGCCTTGAGTTGCTCGATGATCGCCGGTTCGCCGAGCCGGGCACGGACGGCCGCTCCGTAGTAGAGGTCGGGCTTCTCGTAGATCCGGCTGTGGGGTTGGGCCGGGTAGATGCCGTGGGAGAACTTCGCCGAGTATTCGTAGCCCTTGATCCCGAGAAACAGACATCCGAGGAGGAGGGTGGCGAGCATCCAGTTCTTTGCCATCGCCACCTTGTTCGCCTTGGCGGCCTCGAGCGCCAGGACGATCGTCACGCTCGAGCAGATGAGGACGAAGGTGTTGAAGGCTCCGATCGGTTCGCTGAGATGGACGTGGTGGGGCTTCGGCCAGACCGCGGCACCGAACCGGAGCACGACGTAGCTCCCGAGCAGCGCGGCGAAGAACATGATCTCCGTCGAGAGGAAGAGCCACATGATCAGCTTCCCCTTGGAGAGGGGCAGGCCGGGCTGGTACTGGAGCACGATGTGACCGTGGCCAGCCCCGTGGTCATCATGCCCATGGGCATCGCGATCGTCGTGACCGTGGGGGATCGAGTGGGCGGAGGCGTTCATGGGCGTGTCTGGGAGGGGTGAGGCAGCGCGTCGGCGACGCGGCTTGCGTGATCAAGGGAATCAGGACGGGGGACCGCCGCAAGCAACAGCAGCGACGAGGATGGCCAGCAGAGAAGCGAGGGAAACAAGGAGCAGACTGCGGGCGGAAGCGTCGTCGCGGGCCACCGCGAAGCGCATCGTCGCCGCCACATAAGCGACCGAAGCGGTCGCCGCCACGAGGAACATCCAAACGCTCGCCGAAGGGACCGCCAGGAGGAGGCTCACCGGAACCATGGCCAATGCCGCCGCCAAGGCTTGCCCTGCGGCCCGCAGGCCCCCAGGATCGACGACCGTGAGCATTCGGAGCCCGGCATCGGAATACTGCCGGCGGTAGAGCCAGGCGATCGCCATGAAGTGGGGGAACTGCCAGAGATAGAGGACGGTTGCCAAGGCACCCGCCGCGATGCCCCCGGCGGCGTCACCGGCCGAGAGTCGCGCCGGGCCACCGGCGGCAAACCACCCGATCGCCACGGGGAGAGCCCCGGCGACGGCGCCGACAGCGGTGTTGAGCGGCGTCACTCGCTTGAGCGGGGTGTAGATCAGAACGTAGAGCAGCCAAGTCGCGAGCGATGCGGCGGCGGCGGCCCATCCACCGCCGGCGACTGTGATCGCCAGCCCCGCGACGAGGAGTCCTGCCGCAAGGATCCAGGCATCGCGGACGCCCAACCGGCCGGTCGCCAGCGGGCGGGCGGCAGTGCGCGGCATGAGTCGGTCGGTATGGCGCTCGACGATTTGGTTCGCGATGCTTGAACTGGCCGCGACGAGCAGCGTGCCGACGAGGACGACAGCCAAGCCCGGGCCGTCGACGCTCTTCCCCCCGGTCAGCCAAGCCGCCGTGGCGACCGTGGCGAGCACCATGACGGCGATCCGTGGGCGGATGAGTTTGGAGACGTCGGCCGCCGTCGAGGCCACGGCGCCTGCCGAGGGGGCGAGCGTCTGCTCGGCCACCATCGGAAGCGTCTGCGAGGGAGCGGTCATCGGGCACCTCGCTCGGAGCGAGTGTGGAGTGCCACGGCCCCGGGAAGGAGTCGTGCTCCAGGCCCTTCGCCCCGGTCTTGCCCGTGGCGACCGAAACGGGCGATCCGCTCGAGCCGTTCGGCTCCGCCCCATTCCAAAGCGAGCACGACCGCGGCACCGAGAATCATCATCCCGAGGATCACATGCCCGGTGATCACGGCGGCGCCACGCGGACTCCGGGCGAGAACCGCCTCGGCCGGGGCCCATGCATCCTGGAGCCACGCGGGCATGCCCCAGGTGAACA
>JBIIQL010000348.1:0-4604 GCA_044342095.1 Pirellulales bacterium | reverse complement strand
CCGATCACGACTGGCTCGAAGCCACGTACGACTGCACCGCCCGATGCCGAACATGCGGAGCAGGCGCGGTCCAGAAGGCGCCATTTCGGCTCACGGGGGAGCCTCGCTGGGGGCGACGCGGCGTGCTCCAAATGCACGGGATGAGCGATGAGTTCTTCGTCACTCCGGCGGTGTACTCGGAGGTGTTCCGCCCGCTCGGCATCGAAGCGCGGGAGGTCATCGAGAACCGATCCGGCATGGCATTGAAAACCGCACTCCAACTCTGGTTTGATTCGATCGCTCCCTGCCCCCTGCAGATGGACCGGTCAACCGGAACCCGGTGCCCCGCCTGCGGCGGGGTCCGCTTCGACCCCCATCGGCGGGGATGGTTTCCGGCTCCAGCAGGATCCATGGACGCACCGTCGGCGAAGACCATGGAGTTGTTCGGTTCAGGCTGCGCCTCGTGGCGCACGATTTTGGTGAATCGCGTGATCTACGAGGCGTGCGTCGCGGCTGGCGTGCGGGGCGTGTCGTTCTGGCCTGTCGCCGAATGCTAACCGGTTCGGTCCGAGCAATTTTAGGATCGCCCGATGCTCGAAGAGAGCCGGCCGTCGAAGCCCCCGACCCCGCGTTTTCACGATCGAACAATTTCACTTCCGTCGGGGATCAGGACCCGGCCGAAGGACGAATGAGTTGCACGAACCGTTCCATATCCGGTGGGCGATGACGCCCTCCATGAACCATGTCCGCCCCGCCGGGCCACGATCACGGCTTCTCGGCAACGACTTTCCCATCGCGCCAGATGTACACCGGCGTGCCGTGCATATGCGCGATCCGACGGGCGGTCCGCGCCGATCGCCGCAGCGCCCTGCCGACCGCTTCTACAAAAAGCTGAGATGTCTGCAGCGTGCCACCCGGCGCCGAAAGTCCGCCGGCAGAGCCCTTTCCAGGAGTCTTCTTCATTCGGATCGCTCCAGCAATTTCGGCCATCGTCCACGCGAAGGGGCGGGAGATGCCTGCAAGGCGAGTCGATGTCGAACGACTATCGCTCAGAGCAGTTCGGCGATCGCCGGCTTGTCGACGAGGTACTGCGGCCGGCCGGTGGCGTCGACGACCGTGAAGGTCTGCGTGTCGATGCCGAGATTGTGATAGAGGGTGGCGAGCACTTCCTGGACGTGGACGGGGCGGTCGGTGGCATGCTCGCCGAGCCGGTTGGTGGCCCCGATCACCTGCCCGGTGCGCATCCCGCCGCCGGCGAGGAGCGCCGTGCTCACCTGCGGCCAGTGGTCGCGGCCAGCATCCTTGTTGATCTTCGGCGTCCGGCCGAACTCCCCCCACACCACGATCGAGACGTCGCCGAGCATCCCCCGGCTCTCGAGATCGTCGATCAGTGCCGAGAGGGCCTGATCGAGCTTCGGACCATGGTCGCGCACCATGGCGAAGTTGCCGCCGTGGCTGTCCCAGCGGCCGAAGGAGAGGCTGACGACCCGCACCCCCGCCTCGACGAGCCGCCGGGCGACGAGGAGATGGTCGTTGCAGGTCGGGGCACCGTCGTACTGGAATTGATACGGTTTGCCGTCGCCGTAGGCAGCGCGGACGGCCGGGTCTTCCTTGGAGATGTCGAGGGCGTCGAGGAGCTTCGAGCCGGTGAGGACGTCGAACGCCCGCTGCTCGAAGGCGTCCATCCCGTTGAGCGTGCCGCTGGCGTCGACGTCCCGGCGGAGCTTGTCGACGCTTGAAAGCAGGCTGCGCCGGTCGGAGAGCCGCTCCAAGGAGACATCCTTGAGTTGCATGTTGGCCATGTCGGGGCCGTCGGGACGGAAGGGGCCGAAGGCGGGGCCGAGGAAGCCCGCCGTCCCCGAGTCAGACCAGGGGCCGTGCTGCGTCTTGGCGGCAAGGCCCACAAACGGCGGCACGGCCTTGTCGACCGGCCCCTGGATCTTGGCGATGGCGGCGCCGAGCGAGGGGCGGCCGCCAAGGGTTCGCAGGCTCGCCTCCGTCCAGCCGGTGTTGGTCTGGAAGGCGGCGTGGGCCCCGTCGCAGCCGACGATCGAGCGGATGATGGCGCACTTGTCGGTCCGCTGCGCGAGGCGCGGAAAGACTTCACAGATCTGGATTCCGGGGACGTTGGTCCCGATCGGCTTGAACTCCCCCCGAACCTCACTCGGGGCATCGGGCTTGAGATCCCAGAGATCCTGATGGGGTGGCCCGCCGCCGAGGAAAATGTTGATGACCGACTTGTGGGCCAGCTTCGAGCCCCCGCCGGCCGCGGCCTGGGCCGCTTCGATGCGGTGGAGCCCGCCGAGCGACAGCCCCCCCAGGCCGAACGACAGGCCGCCGATGGCGAGAAAATCCCGCCGGCTGACCCCGTCGCAGAAGCGCTTCTGACCGCCGCGGATCGTGAGCATGGTAAAGCCCCCTTGGATGTCCTCGGATTCTACCCCGGAGAACCCCGCTTGAATCTCTTTCCCCCACGCCGCTACCAAAGTTCTCCCTCGAACGACCTAAACCCAAGAGCCAGAATGGCTTAGGATGAATGAAAGCGGTCAGGTCGGTGCGGGATACCGCGCGGAGGGAAGAGCGGGGGTGCCGTTCGTGCCGAAGAGGTTGGTGCGGTAGAGTTGGGGGCGGTGGAAGGGCGCTGAGGAACACCGCCCGGAAACGAGGAAAAGCCGGCCGAGGCGGGACCTGAGGAGAACGCGATGCTCTCGATCATCGACCCGAAAAGTGGCCGCGGAGCCCGGTTTTGTGACGGCATGTCCCGGCGGGACATGCTCCGCATCGGCACGCTCTCCGTCGGCGGCCTCTCGCTCCCGCGGATCCTCGCCGCCGAGCAGGCCTCCGGCCGCCGGACGCACAAGTCGGTGATCATGATCTACATGTGCGGGGCCCCCGGCCACCAGGACATGTACGACCTGAAGATGAACGCCCCGGCGGAGATTCGCGGGGAGTTCAAGCCGATCGCGACGAACGTCCCCGGGATCGAGATCTGCGAGCACATGCCGCGGCTCGCCCGGATCATGGACAAGTGCGTCCCGCTGCGGAGCGTCCACGGCTCCCCCGACGGTAACCACGATTCCTTCATCTGCTACACCGGCCGCACCGTCCGCAATCAGCCCCCCGGCGGTTGGCCGAGCATGGGGGCGGTGACGAGCAAGCTCCTCGGAAGCGTCGATCCGGCGGTGCCGGCCTTCGTCGGCCTCTCCCCCGACGCCGGCCACCCTCCCTACGGCTCGCCGGGGCTCCCCGGCTTTCTCGGCGTGTCGCACGCCGCCTTTCGCCCCAATGGCGCGTCGAGCACCGACATCGTGCTTGAAAGTCTCACCCAAGCCCGCCTGGCCGACCGGCGCAGCCTCCTCACCGACGTCGATCGGCTGCGGCGCGACATCGATGCCACCCGGGCCCTCGACGGCATGGATTCGCTCACAAGGAGCGCCTTCGACATCCTCACCAGTTCCCGGCTCGCCAAGGCGCTCGACGTTTCCGACGAGCCCGCGAGCATCCGCGAGCGCTACGGCAAGGGGGATCCGAACCGGTTCGGCGACGGCGCGCCGCGGAATCTCGAGCACTTCCTCGTCGCCCGCCGGCTCGTCGAGGCCGGCGCCCGCGTCGTGACGCTCAACTTCGGCCGCTGGGACTTCCACTCCGACAACTTCAACGGCATGCGCGACACCCACCTGCCGCAATTCGATCAGGGGCTCTCGGCGCTCATCGAGGATCTCCACGCCCGCGGCCTCGACAAAGATGTGGCCGTCGTCGCCTGGGGGGAGTTCGGACGCACGCCGCTGATCAACAAGGACGCGGGAAGAGACCACTGGCCGCAGGTCGGCGGTGGGCTCCTCGCCGGCGGCGGCTTCCGCACCGGGCAGGTGATCGGCGCCACCGACCGGCTCGGCGGCGAGATCGTCGACCGCCCCGTCCACTTTGCCGAAGTGCTCGCCACGCTCTACCGGCACCTCGGCATCGATCCGGCCGAAGCCTCGCTCCGCGATCACACTGGCCGGCCTCAGTACCTCCTCGACAACCCCACGCCGCTCCCCGAGCTGAGCTGACCTCAACACGTCACGCCCACATCGGCTCGCCACCGACACTCTCCCACACCGAACCCAAGCGTCCACGACAGGATTCCCACCATGCTCACGATCCCCGGCACATCCTCCGGCCGGTTCTGCGACCGCGGCAGCCGCCGGCAGTTCCTCCGCATCGGTGGGCTTGCGGCGCTCGGCACCGCCGGGCCGGGGCTGACCCTCGCCGATGTCCTCCGGGCCGAGCAGGCAACCGGGTCGGCGGCGAGCCAGAAGGCCGTGATCATGATCTACCTGCCTGGCGGGCCGCCCCATCAGGACATGATCGATCTCAAGCCCGATGCCCCGAGCGAGGTTCGCGGCGAGTTCTCACCCATCGCCACCAATGTCCCTGGCATCGAAGTCTGCGAACTGATGCCGCGGATGGCGAAAATGATGGACAAGTTCGCCGTCATCCGCTCGCTCGTCGGCGCTACCGGCGACCACTATTCCTTCCAGTGCCTCACCGGCCGCAGCCATCAGCGGCAGCCGCCGGGAGGGCATCCGGAGTTCGGGTCGGTGGTGGCCAAGCTCAAGGGCCCGGCCCGCCCGGCTGCACCC
>JBIIQL010000347.1:0-4613 GCA_044342095.1 Pirellulales bacterium | reverse complement strand
CCTCGTCTTCGCGCCGGTGGCGACGTCGACGAGCCAGCGCCGGCTCTTGTTGACGGAGAGCGATTCGCCGACGAGGAGCTTCGTGCCGTCGGGCGACCAGTCGAGGACACTCCACCCGCCGCCGGCGTTCTCGACGACGAGCCGGTCGCTCGCCGGATCGCGCGGGTCCATCACCCACAAGTCACGGTCGGCTCCGTTGCGACGCGTCGACGAATAGGCGATCCGGTCGCCGGCCCGGTCCCACACCCAGCCGCCATTCTGCGAGCGGCCACCGTCGGAGAGGAGCGTGACGTCGCCGGTGGCGACATCGAGACGGTACATCTGGCCGAACTCGTTCCCCCCGGTGTCGCGGGTGAAGAGGAAGAACTTCCCTTCCTTCGGATCCCAGTCGGCAGCCCCGATCGGCTCGGCGAAGAAGGTCAGCTGGCGGCGGGCGCCGCCAGGCATCCGCACCTCGTGGATCTGGGCCGTGTTCCCGAAGCGGGTGCCGATGAGCATCTCGACGCGCGTCGGATGCCAGCCGACGAAGGCCGCACTCCGCGCCTCGGTGTAGCGACGCACCTCGTCGGCCAGGCCCGCCGGGATCTCCGGGATCCCCTCGACGATGAGATTCTCGGTGGGGCGGATCGTGGCCGGTGCGGCCGGCGGGGCTGCCGGCTGCGCTCGGACGGGAGATCCGGTCGTCGCCACGGCGACGAGGAGGAGGAACAGCTGGGCGGAGATCGGGAGGCTGGGCATGCGAGGGCTCCGTGCGGGGGAGGGATGCAGAATTGTCGCACGGTGCTGCGATGGCTCAAGCCACTTGCCGGCGATCGTCCGCGGAGCCCCCTCCTGAGGGGGGATCCGCGGGGCGTCGCTCAGGCCCGCGGCGGGCGGTGATCCTCGTCACCGATCTCGTCGTAGCGGGAGACGTAGCCCGGCTGCTTGGCGCGGATGAGTTCCGCTTCGTACTCGCTCACCACCCGCTTCTGGATCAGTTCCCGGGCCGCGGCATTGATCGGGTGGGCGATGTCGGCGTAGAGACGCGGCCGCCCGTCGCCGTCGCGCGGTACCGGCATCTCGGGCTGCTTCCGTCCGCACTGGTTGCAGAACATCGCCCGCAGCGCGTTTTTGAACCCGCACCCCGGACAATGACTCGAGAGCTTGCGGCTGGGCATCGCCAGGAACGGCCCCGACGGGCCGACGATGATCTTCAAGTCGCGGACCACGAACGCACCGGCGAGCGTGATCGAACAGAACGCGAGCAACCGTTCGGACGGATCTTCGATGAGCTTGATCCGGACCTCGGTGATGTCCATGCACCATCCCCCTTGCCGCCGTCCGCCCGGACAGCCCCCCACCGTTCCCCCTACCGCCACCACCGTCGACCGACATCGAATCATGCAAACCGACACGCACCCGTCAGACCATCATTGAATCGTCAGGCTTTCGCCGATCCGCCGACCCGCACCGGAAACACCCCGGGCCACCCGGCCGCATCGAGCCTGGCGGCGATGGCGCGGGCTTCGCGGTCGGTGCGGGTGATCGCGAAGCAGGCGCTGCCGCTGCCGGTGAGCATCGGTTGCACGGCCCCGGCCGCGCCCAAGGCGGCCAGGAGTCGGTCGATGTCGGGCGAGAGCGAGCGGGCCGCAGCCTCGAGGCCGTTGTGCATGAGGGCGCCTGCGGCGCGGAGATCACCGGCGGCGAGCGCCGCGACGAGCCTCGTAGCCTCGCCGGCTCTGGTTTGATCGGGAACGCAGCGGCCGTAGACGGCCGGCGTGGAGAGCCCGGCCGCGGGGCAGGCGATGACCGCATGGAGCGACGGCATCCCAGCCACCGGCTCGATCCGTTCGCCGCGGCCGGCCGCGATCGCCGGCCGGCCGGCGAAGAACCAAGGAACATCGCTACCGATGCCCGCGCCGATCTCCGCAAGGCGGGGCGTTGGCCAGTCGAGCCCCCAGACAACCGCCGCCGCTCGGAGGATGGCCGCTGCGTCGCTCGAGCCCCCGCCGAGGCCGGCGCCTGAGGGAACTTCTTTGGTGAGCTCGACGTCGAGGCCGCGTTCGACCCCTGCTGCTTCGGCGAGGCGCCGCGCAGCGCGGACGACCAGATTCGAATCATCCGCCGGCACATCTCGGCAGAGCACCGCACCGGCTGGCTCGGCGAGGCGGCCACCGAAACGAACCTGAAGCCTCACTCCGGGAGCGTCGGCCGCGCGGACAACGAGCCGGTCGGCCAGCGACACCGGCACCATGAGCGATTCGATCTCGTGGAAGCCGTCGGGCCGCCGGGCGAGGATCGCCAGCGACAGATTGAGCTTGGCAGGGGCGGTGATTTCGATGGCGCGGGGATCATTCACCGGCCGGCGCATGCCCGCGGGCAGGCCTTCGGTCGCAGCGGTGGTTGACGCCATGCCCACGGTCCCCGACGTTGACCAAGGTCCCCCGACCGCCCCTCAGGCCCCGCGGAAAAACTACCCCCCACCGGCAGGGCTGGTCAACCTCGGGAGGGGCTTTGAGACCATCCCGGGCCGTTTTTGATCGATGACGACAGTCGTCGGGCCCTGAATCAGAGTGCCGCATCTGCGATTGGAGAGGCTCAGCGCCAGTTGGCCACGAAGGCCACGGTCACGAGGGCGAGGATGACACCGATCGTCACCAAGGCTGCCAGGAGCATGGCGATGCTGCGGCCGGCCCAGAGATCGTCTCGGATCATGTCGGTACGGACGGAACGATCGAACGAGGCATTCCACACCGGGAAAGCCTTGTCGTCATAGACCCACTGGGTGCGTTCCTCGAGGCGGCGTTCGTTCATGGCGGAACCCTGGACGTCGGCGGGAGTTATGATGGAGGGGCGGGAAGCGTCTGCCGAACTCTACCCCGTCATCGGTGGCGGCACCAGAGGACCGGCCGGACGCCCCCCGGCCCCGCAGCCCCCGCTCGGGCCCGTCCCCGGAAATCCCCCTCCCAAAGCCCGCCAACAAGCCCCCCTCGGCGGTGGCGCCCTCCGGGCCAAAGTCTCCTCCCATGCAGCACCACCTCCTCGACCCGAGCGCCCCCTTCCTGCAGCGTCTCGCTGAGCTCGGCCAGCCCGCCTGGCGGGCGAAGGCGGTGCGGCGCTGGCTGTACGGAAGCCGGGCATCGTCCTTTGCCGACATGACCGACCTCCCCAAGGCCCTCCGCGAGGCGCTCGAGGCCGAGTTCACCCTCTGGACGACGACGATCGCCACCCATTCCCAGGCGGAAGACGGCACCGAGAAGCTCTTGCTCGAGCTCCACGATCGGCAGCGGATCGAATGCGTCATGCTCCGTGACGGCGAGCGGCGCACGGTCTGCATCAGCTCGCAGGTCGGCTGTGCGATGGGGTGCGTGTTCTGCGCCAGCGGCATCGACGGCGTCGTCCGCAATCTCACCACCGGCGAGATCCTCGAACAGCTCCTCCGTCTCGCCCGCCTCCTTCCTGCCACGGAGCGGATCAGCCACATCGTCGTGATGGGGATGGGGGAGCCGCTGGCCAATCTCGACCGCCTCCTGCCGGCGCTCGCCGTCGCCCAGGATCCGGAAGGGATGGGGATCTCGCAGCGCCGGATCACGATCTCGACGGTCGGCCTGCCGGCTGGCATGGAGCGGCTCGTCGCCGAGAACCCCGGCTATCATCTCGCCGTCTCGCTCCACGCCGCCGCCGACGATCTGCGCACGAAGCTCGTGCCGGTGAACAAGTCGATCGGCCTAGCCGCGGTGATGGACGCGGCCGATCGCTACTGGGAAGCCTCGGGGCGGCGGCTGACGTTCGAGTATGTCCTCCTCGGCGGCGTCAACGATTCCCCGCTCCATGCCCGCGAACTCGTCCGCCTCATCGGCGGCCGGGCGGCGCTGGTCAACATCATCCCCTACAACTCGGTCGCGGGGCTTCCGTACCGCGAGCCGTCGCAGGGATCGCGCGAACGGTTCCTCGATGTCTTGCGCGAGGCCGGGGTGAATGTCCAAGTGCGGCGGCGGAAGGGGGCGCGGATCGACGCCGCCTGCGGGCAGCTCCGCCGCATCGCCGCGGGCACGAAGCCGTCCCCCTCCGGCGACGAAGCCACGGCCGCAGCAGGCTCACCGCCAATGGCGATCGAGCCCTTGGCCCCCCGCGGATAAGTGCCGAGGGCTCGCGCGCCGGACAATCAGCCGTGCGAGGAGGCCGACATGTTCCCGCAGACTGCCGTAGGCTATCCAGAGATGGGCAACTGGATAGACCCGTTTTTCGCAGGCAGGCCACTGTCAGCCGTTGCGGAGAACATCGTCCGAGTACTCGCCTTTAGAGACCACTACGATGGCGTCTTCGTCAGGATAACGAGTCAGATACTGGTGACCGGGAGCCATGTCTTTGACCAACCCGTTAACAAGGGCGTCAAGGTAATCCCATCCCTCGGCGGTGCGTGTCCACACGAATGAACGACCGGAGTCTTGGCGACGAAGTCCTTGCACATGTCGGCCAGTGTCCAAAATGGATCCATCGCTTTCCAGTCGCAGCGTTATGTTCCCTGCCGCTTCAATCCATGGCAAGGTATCGAGCTGGATCGAGACTGGCTTTTCCTTGAGTTGACGAAAACAAGACTGCAGAGATGCGAAGTCGGCCTCCATTGGGCCAAA
>JBIIQL010000346.1:0-4619 GCA_044342095.1 Pirellulales bacterium | reverse complement strand
CATTGAGGTAATTCCCCATGCAGAACAGCGACTGCGGCTCGTCGGACTTGATCTGCAGGGAGCGGTTCAACCAGCTGAGGGCCTGCTCGTGATCGCCGGCATCGAGGAACATCTGGCCGAGGTTGTTGCATGGCTCCGCAAAGGAAGGATCCTGGGCCAGGGCAGTCTGAAAAGCCTCGATGGCAGCCGCCTCGAGCGCGAGCGCCTTGAGGGCCAGGCCGAGGTTGTTGTACGCCTCCGGAAACCGCGGCTGGAGGGCGATGGCGCGTTCGAGGGCCTGACGCGATTCAGCCCACCGCCTGCGGCGGCCGAGCACGTCGGCTTGATGAAACCATCCAGCGGCCGAGTGCGGCTCGAGCGCCAAAGCGCGCTCGGCGGCTGCCGAGGCCTCGTCGAGATCATTGGCTCGCAGGCTCGCCGCAGCGAGGTTGTTCCAGGCTTCGCCCCACGAGGGCCGCAGCGACGCCGTCCGACGGAAGGCGTCGCACGCCGCCTGCCACTGGCCGTGGCTGTGATAGAGGTGGCCGAGGTTATACCAGGCGAGCGGATCGCTTGGCTCGAGCCCGATCGCCCTCTGATAGGCCTCCTCCGATTCCCGCGGCCTGCCGAGATCCTTGAGGACATTCCCGAGGTTGACGTAATAGAAGGCCTTGCTGGGATCGAGGGCGACCGAGGCTTGGATGAGTTCGAGTCCCAGTTCCGGATTCCCCGCCTGGTGTTCGAGCATGCCCAGATAGTGCCGAGCATCGGCGTGCTGGGGCTGAATGGCGAGAAACCTCTCGTATCCGAGCCGTGCTTCGGCCAGACGTCCTTGCTGGTGAAGGGTGATGATGCCGGTGAGATCGGGGGGGAGAGCCATGGCTAGGCGATGCCGAAGAGGAGAAGGTGCCCGGGATCGGGCGTGCCCTTGAAGGCCACGAGGTCGATCTCGAGGCCAACGGCCCTGACGAAGTGGCCGTCGAGAACGATGTCGGGTTGGCCGGCGGGGTCGACGTCGAGGAGCACATGGTCGAAGCCGGCGTACTCCGCGGGGCTGGGGATCGACTTCGAACCGCCCCCGACATTGAGCAGACGCTTCGTGGGAAAGGCATCTGTTTCCATCGGATGATCAACGACTCCGGCGGGGGCGGCTTTCGACGATTCTGCCGATCGGATCGGTCGGTCGCCAGCGACAGCTTCCCTGCGAATCAGCTCGATCTCCGTGCCGACAGGAGTGGAAGCCCTCTCGCGACGCTGCCAGCACACCAGGCCGAGTACACGGCAACGCCAGGCCTCAGAGACATCGTCACCCGACCACCCGGCTTCAGGCCCCGCGGACGGACACCTGAACCGACCGCCGCCGCTCGAACATTGCCAGCACCGCGACGGCGAGCGCGAGAGCGCTGCCACCGACGGCGGGATCAATCTCCGGGATAGCGGTGATCGTGCCGTCGGCAAGCTCGCTGATGGGAAGCGCGGTGATCCCGTCAGCTCCGCTGACCGTCGTCCCCTCCGCGTCGAACATCACCGCGATTTGAGAGAGCGGCCCCGATGCATCGAGCGTGTAGAGAATGCGGGCGATCCCAACCGTCTCACCGGGCGCGAGGTCCCGGTAGTAGGGACTCACCTGAGACAGATCGGTCACGCTGATCCCCGCATCGGCCATCGACGATGCAAGCGTGGGGGGGGAGAGATTATTCGAGAAGATGTACTGGTCGTCGGTGTCTTCCGTCGCCCCGGTGAAGGTCACCCCCGAATCGGCCGCCACGGACACCTCAGCGCTGAAGCCCCCCACCTGATACGTCGGCCCGGTGAGGTCGGAATCGTTCAGGAGCACGATGTCGAACCAGCCGCTGCTCCCGGGAATCGCCTGAGAGGGTGTGGCCCGAAAGACGAGGCCCGCCCGGGCCGTGCTGGGCGCTGACAGACCGCCGCAGATGAGCAAGAGCGTCAGGCCCAGACATTGAAGCGCGGTGTGCCGGAGCCGGGTCATGGATGACATCGGGGGATCCCTGAAAAAGAACGGACTGAAAAGTGGAACAAAAGCGTGTGTGGGTTGACCAGGCATTGATTCGTCGGCGGGGGCGTTCCGTGTGCCCAAACGATGGCCTCTTCGGGGGCCGACAAGCGGCCCCCGATCAGATCGGCAGCCTTCTGCCATTGCGGGCGGTGACGAGCGTCTGGTCGGCGGAGGTCACGGAGCCGTCGCCGTTGACGTCGAGATAGACCAGCGCGATGAGGTTTGTACCGATGCCAGCGAGGTAGTTCCGCACCGACGCCACATCGAGCGTGTTGACGATGCCGTCGTCATTGACGTCGCCGGCGAGAACGTCGAGCCGCCGGGTGAAGGTGGCCAACTGACTGTTGGCGATCGTCACGGTGAGCTTGTCGGGGCTCACGATGCCGCTGTTGGCGAGGGTCACCGTCCAATTCGTCCCGGAGCCGCTGATGCTCGCCACGCTGTAGCTCAGGCCCGCTGCACTCTTGAAGGTAACATCGGCGGCCGAAAGGCTCGTGATCGACTGGCTCAGCGTGAGCGTGAGCTTGTTGACGTTGAGCCAGGGGATCGAGGTCGTCCGTCCGGAGGGAAGCAGACGGATACCGTCGGCGTTCGTGAGCAGGTTTGCCGATTGCGTCCCCCAACCGGCGGCAACGCCCGACACCTGCGCCACCGCCGCCACCGTCAGCGTAGCGTTGCTCGTGAGCACATCCGCGCCGATACCATTGCGGAACACGGCCCGGTAGAGGGTGCCCGAGTCACCTCCGGAGAGCGTCGGCGTCGTGTAGACGGTTGACGTGGCCCCGGCGACGTCGGCCCAGTTCGAGCCGCTATTGGTGCTCTTCTGCCACTGGACGGTCGGGACGGGGGTCCCCGTGGCCGCAGCCCGGAACGTGGCCGTGCTGCCGATGCTGGCCAACAAGTTGATCGGCTGCGTGGTGACGGAGGGGGCCTGATTCACCTTGAGCGTGGCCGAGACCGTCGTCTTCGATCCGACGCGATTGGTGAACGCCGCTCGGTAGAGGGTGCCGTTGTTACTGGCGATGGTGACGGGCGTGGTGTAGGTCGTGCTCGTCGCACCGACAACGTTCGACCACGTGGTGCCCGCCGTGGTGCTCATCTGCCACTGCACGGTGGCGGCCGGATTGCCGGTGGCCGCCGCCGTGAACGTGGCCCTGCTCCCCACATTCACCGTCGTCGTGACAGGGTTGGTGTTGATGACAGGGGCATAGGCCACGGTGAGCGTGGCCCCGGCCGTGGCGACGGAGCCGGCGGAGTTGGTGAACACGGCCCGATACCGGCTCCCGTTGTCGCTGGCCGTCGTGGCGGGCGTGGTGTAGGTCGTGGCAGTCGCGGCGACGATGTCGCTCCAGGTCGCCCCGCCATCGGTGCTCTTTTGCCACTTCACGCTCGGTGTGGGCGTGCCGGTGGCCGCCGCCGTAAAGGTAGCCTTGGCGAACGCGTTCACACTCGCGGCTGCCGGATTGCCGGTGACCACCGGCAGGGTCGCAGAGCTGTTCACGGTCTGCGTCAACGGGCTGCTCGTGCTCGTGGCGTAGCTCGCATTTCCGCCGTAGACCGCCGTGAGACTGTGGCTGCCGGCGGTGAGCGCCGATGTGCTCAACGTGGCCGTGTTGCCGCTGATCGTCGCGGAGCCGAGCGATGTCAGACCGTCATAGAACGTCACCGTGCCGGTGGCGCCGGCCGTCACCGTGGCCGTGAAGGTCACCGAGGCACCGAACGTGCTCGGATTGGCCGAACTCGCCAGGGCGGTCGTGGTCGCCGACGCGTTGACCGTCAGCGCGAAGGCCTGGTCCGTGCTCCCGGTGGTGTTCGTGGCCGTGATGGTGAAGTTGGCCACGCCGCCGGTGCCAGCCGCAGGCGTGCCGCTGAGCACACCCGTGGCGGCATTGAGCGTCAGGCCGCTCGGGAGCGCGCCCACCGTCACCGCGTACGTGATCGCTGCCGGATAGCCCGTCGCAGCCACGGTAAACGTGCCCGCCGTGCCGACGGTGAACGCCGTGCTCGCCGCGGTCGTGAACGAGGGGGCCTGGTTGACGGTGAGCGTGAACACCTGAGAGGCGGTGCCCGAGGGACTCGAGGCCGCGAGCGTGAACGGAAAGGCCCCCGCGGCGGTGGCGGTGCCGCTCACCACGCCGGTGGCCGCATCGAGCGCGAGGCCGGCGGGCAGGGAGCCGACCGTGAGTTCGTAGCGAGCGCCCACGCCCTGGGCGCCGAGGTTGGCAAAGAAGGGCTGGAGCTTCGTCGTGGTCAGCCCAGTACTGGCTGAGGAGATGGCATAGGCCGGATCACTCACAAGGGCCGACTGCACGCTCAGATAGCCCGTGCCGGCCGGAGCGCCCGTGCCGCCACCCGCGGTGCTGCCCCAGGTAGTGATCGATCCGTCGGCCCTGAGTGCCGCGAAGGCGCTCCCGCTTGCGAACAGCTGCGTGAATCCGGTGCCGGTCGGCGCATCGCTGCCGCCGGTTGCGGTGTTGCCCCAGGCGGCGATCGACCCGTCGGCGTTCAGTGTCGCAAAGGCGCTCGCCGTCGCGACCACCTGGCGGAAGCCCGTGGCCGTCGGCGCGCCGGTGCCGCCGCCGGCGGTGTCACCCCAGGCGGTGATCGAGCCGTCCGACCT
>JBIIQL010000345.1:0-4620 GCA_044342095.1 Pirellulales bacterium | reverse complement strand
CCGGTTCACGATCCGCAGCAGCGGTTGCCGTTTTTTAACGAGGACCTGGCGGCTGACGTGGCTGAGGACCCGCCGTCCGAAAACGGATAAGGCCGCTCGAGCGGCTCATCGTGAAGGCGGGCCATGAGGTCTGTTCCCGGGGGGCGTCTCTACCACCGAACCGGCTGGGGCTGTGAATACTTCAGTCATGGCCGGCGGCGCAGAGAGTGCGGATCCGATCAAGCACGAGCGGCAGACGGTCCTGGCTCTCAGCGTCCGGTAAAAGCTGAGCGGCAATAACGTCTTCTGCATCCCGACGCGCCAGAAGTTCGCTGAATCGAGCGGCGATCGCCGCGCGGATGTCCGCCGGCGCGGCGGCAACGTCGCCTGCGATTTCGGGGCGGCCGTCGATGACGGCGATCACGTCTTCCAGATCATGGCTAGCCATGGGATTGCGGCGGCCTCGGTCCGCGAAGGCCGTGAGCTTGGTGGCTAGAAAGCAGGCAGGCGTCACCAAGCGAATCGTCGTGCCATCGGGAAGCGAGAGCGCTTGGGCCGTGTCGAAGGCGACCTGATACCACTCACAGGAGAATCCGAGGATTTCACCACGCGTGGGCATGATGTCGACGATCAGTTCTTCGAGAAGCCAGCGGCAGATTGGCGCCCCTTCGCGGTCGTCTTCCCTCAAACCGAGGCCCACAAGTTGCTCGCGGAGAATCTCGGAGTATTCCCCGAGATTGATCACGTTGATGATGACGTCGACATCCTTTGTGTGCCGGGAGCTACGACGGCCCGGCGCGGTGATGAACAACTCGGTAATCGCCCCGCCGAGGAACACCAGCCTGTGGCGCAGCGGAGCGAGCCGGTCCGCGACCCGTATGAGCATCGCTACGTTGTCGGAGATGTTCTCAGCCATGGATGAGCCTCGTGAGGTGCTCCGTGGCGAGAATTCGTTCTCGAGCCCGGCCGCCGCGCAGGGCGTCGATCAGACAGAGGCATCGATAGAGGTTTGGGTCGGATCGGGATGCGGCCGGTGCCGACCGATAGAGGGGCTGGAACGACTCTCCCCGTGCCTCGCCCTGCGCGTCGGGCCAAACGGGAATTGGATCGAGCCCGGCATGAATGAGGTCGGAGAGCGGCGGCGCGGCGTGGGCGGTCGGCATGCCCTGCGCTTGGCGACCCCTGACGGCTGGAAAGGCATATCTGACGCCGTGCAGAACAAACTCGAGAATGGCATGGTGGATCGGCTGCCGATCGGCGCGCAGAAGACCAGCGGCCTTTGCCCGCTTGACCGATGCGTGAGCCTCTGACTTGCTCAGATGGAGCGAGGCGGCGAGCTGGTCGTAGGTGAGCGGGCCGGCGATGAGCAGCTTCAACGCGACGACGAGGTCGTGAGGTTTGAGTTGCATGCCACCAGCATATGTTCGCTATTCGCGAATCGCGAACAGCGTCCCTCAAAAAAAGATTTAGGCCAAATCCAGCCGATGCGGAGCCTGCCTCAGGGATCAGGAGTCCCCTGGAAGCCATCGCCGGGCCGGCGAGTGAAAAAGGGCCCCGAGGGGCGAGCGACAGAAGTGCCGCAAAAGAGGCTTCGCGGCTTGGCCGCGACACAACAAGAGCGGGCGAAGGGACTCGAACCCTCGACATCCAGCTTGGGAAGCTAGCGCTCTACCAACTGAGCTACGCCCGCGAACCCTTGAAGCTTAGCAGACATTTTCCACATGCACGAGGGGCCCTCGGCATGCGCTTTTCACGGCCCGGCTGGCCCCTGCGGCGGCGCGGCCGGCTGGCCTGGCTGCTCCGGCTGCAACAGTCGACGGAGGAGCCGGCCTCGGCGTGGCCCACCCCCGAGCGGCCCTGCCGGTGCCCCCGGCCCACCCGGCGACTGCTGGGCTCCGGCCGCGGGCGCGGCCTGCCCCGGCTGCGGTCCATTGGCCGCTTCCGCCGCGGCCCGCTGCGCTCGACGGCGAGCCACCTCGTCGATCAGCCCACCCACGAGATCGATCACCCGATCGGTCTGCGGCGAATCGGCCATCTGCGGAGCCAGCCGATCCTTGAGCTCATCGATGATCTGCGCGGTGCCCTGCTTCGGCGGCTGCGCCTCGGGCGCGGCGTCTGCTCCTTCCGCCAAGGGCCGGGCGTCGGCTCCACCGGCAAACTCCGCCGGGGGCGGATCCTTGGCAGGGGCACGATCGCCCCCTGAAAATGCCTGGCCGGCTTGCGGCCCCAACCCCGGACGCTTGATTGGCGACCACCCCGGCCGCGGTGGCGGCGAGGGGAGCGATTCGGGCTGACGAGCGTTGCCGGCATCGCCCCCTCGAGCACCGGCTGTTTGAGCGTCGTCGGCAGCGACGTCGGCTCCTTCCTCCTGCCCGGGCGACCAGCCCGGCCGCGGCGGCGGGGATGGCTGCTGCGGCGATGGAGCGCCGGCCTGGGGCTTGGGCGTCTGGGCCGGAGCGGCAGCGGGCCGATTGAGGAGGCGATCGATCGTCCCAGCGATCACGTCGGCGGCGACGCCACGGATCGAGCCGTCGAAATCGATCCGCGGCTCGCCGAGCTTGCCGCCGATCCCGATCGACACCGTCTTGCCGGCAAGCGTGGCGAGCACGGGGCGGTCGGCGGGAAGATCGGCCGGAAAGGGAAGGGCGAGCTTGAGATCGAGCACCTTGTCGTCGAGCCCCACCGAGCCACTCGACGTGAGGTCGAGCCGGCTCCCGCCACGCGGCAGCGGAAACCCGAACTCGAGCCCCTCGTGCCACATCCGTCGGTCTTCCATTTGGAAGCTGATCTGCGAATCGTCGGCCACCCGGATCGACGTCGGCACCTGGATCCGCCCCGGCAGTGCCGCGAGGATCCCGGTCACCAGCGGCCCCGGGCCGAGATCGACCGCGTGCATCGTGAGCTTGCCTGAGAACGCCGACTTCTCCGGCACTCCCACCGGGAACGTGCCCCCGTCGAGCGCGAGGGAGAATCGGCCGCCGGTGCGCGTGGCATCGGCCAGCACCGGTGCGATGTACGCGAGCACTCCCTGTGCCACGCTCGGCTCGAGGAGGGCTTCCTCGAGGATCGTCGTCGGTTTGAGCGTCCAAACGCTTGCCTCACCCGACGGCGTGTGGGCGAGGCGGAGCTCGACGTCGATCGGATCGCTGATCCACGGATCGGGCGACCACGGCCCCTCGATCCGGACGCGGGCATCGACGACCTCGAGCACCATGCGGAGGGGCGTCTTTCGCGGCGGACGATGGCCTTCTCGCTGATCTCCCTGCTCACCCGGATCGACGAACAGCCCTGCGGCGTTGGAATTGCGATCCTCGTCGAACACGAGATGCGCCTCGAGACCCTCCACGCTCACATGCCCGACGTCGCCGCCGGAAAAGAGGAACGCCGCGATCCCGTGGGAGGCCTCGATCCGCTGGATCACCACCGGCTCCCGGGCGCCGTTCTTGGGCACCACCACGACATCCTCGAAGACGATCGGCCCGAGCCAGGTGAAGGTCGCCTTCGCCATATCCACCCGGCCGTGGAGGTTGGGGACGTTGCGCGACACCCACGCCGTCACCCGCGACGGCTCCGAGAGCCACCACGGCACGACCGCCCCGCCGAGGAGGATCAGGCCGAGGATCACGAGCCCCGCCGTGGCCAGCACGCCGGTCCAGGATCCCTTCGTGGCGACGGTCGGCGGAGCAGCGGGCGTGTCGATCGGCATGGCACCAGGGGAGGAAGGAGACGGGGGGGAAGCAGAGGCGTCTGGGGGAACGCGATCGGTCATGAGATGAACACCTGCGGGCGTCGCCGAGCTCGGATCAACGAGCATCGATTCATCCTACCGAGGGGGAGCGCTAGAAAAAGGAGGCCTCGAGCAGGCCCCTCGATGCCGCCCCGGCGACAGTACGGAGCCGGGCGGGGAAAAGTTGGGAGGATCGACACACTCGGCGCAAAAAAAACCGGGCCCCCCTTGCGGGAAGCCCGGTCTGGATCGGAACGACTCTTGCGAGCCGTCGATGAATCCTCGCGACGATCGACCCGTGCCTCAGGGCAGGCACGCGAGGGACGATCGCCAGACGATTCAGGTGCCGACGGCGGCCGGAGCAGCCGGGGCCTCGGTCGGAACGGCCGGGACAACCGGGGCAGCAGCCGGAGCGGCTTCGGTCGGAACGCCCTCGGAGATCACGCTGGCACCGCTGCAGTCGCCGTTCGGGCAACCACCGGAGACCGCGCCACCCTCGACGGCGTAGCCAGCCGAGTCGCCACCGCAGCTCGAGCAACCGCTCGAGACGGCACCACCCTCGACCATCTCACCGCCACCGCAGCTCGAGCAGCCGCTCGAAGCGGGAGCCGAGTCGCCACAGCTCGAGCAGCCGCTCGAAGCCGGGGCGGCATCGCCACAGCTGCCGCAGCCGCTGTCGCAGGCCGGGGCGGCCGGGGCGGCGCCGTGGCAACCACGGGCAGCCTTCTTGGCGTGGAGCTTGGCGAGGAGGCCAACACGCTTCTTACCGTGGCAGCTGGGGGCAGCGGCCGGAGCCGGAGCAGCAGCGGCTTCGCAGCCCGAATCACAAGCCGGGGCGGCTTCGGCAGCAGCAGCGCCGTGGCAGCCCTTCTTGGCGTGGAGCTTGGCGAGCAGACCGCCGTGGCACGACTTGC
>JBIIQL010000344.1:0-4622 GCA_044342095.1 Pirellulales bacterium | reverse complement strand
TTTTGTGTCGTGGCGAGCCGGTTCCCAATGTTCGGGGCGACGCGCGTTCGTGATCTCCTCCGCCCCTCGAGCGAGCCCCCCGCCCCGATCCCCCGCCAGGCCGATGATGCGGCCCTCGTCGCGTTCACGTCGGGGGCCACCGGCACACCCAAGGGGGTCGTGTTCACCAACGGCATGCTCACCGAACAACTGGCGGTGTTCCGTTCGCAGTTCGGATTCCGCGGGGGTGAGCAGGATCTTCCGCTCCTTCCCGTCTTCAGCCTGTTCACCGCCGCCCTCGGCGTCGGGAGCATCTTCCCGCCGCTCAACCCCAGCCGGCCGCTGTCGCTGGTGCCGGGAAAGATCGTGCGCGTGATGCAGGATCTCGGCAATGAAACCTGCTTCGGCTCGCCGACGTTGTGGTCGAAGCTGGCCGAATACTGCCGGCAGACCGGCACCTCGCTCCCCAAGTTGCGGCGCGTATTCATGGCGGGGGCGCCGGTGTCGCAAGCCACGATCGACCTCGTCGCGGCCGCCTGCCCGCAGGCTCAGAGCTTCACCCCCTACGGCGCCACCGAGGCCCTCCCGGTGACGATCGCTGCCGCGGCGGAACTCCGGCAGCAGACGCCGGTAACGGCGCTGACCGGCGAGCAGGGGACGCCGGTGGGGCGCGCGATCGAAGGCGTCACGCTCCGCATCGTCCGCCCCGTCGAGGGCGCCGGCCGCAAGACGCTCGTCGATTGTGACGAGCGGGAGATCGGCGAGATCGTCGTCAGTGGCGCCACCGTCAGTCGGGAATATCTGCGCCGCCCCGAAGCGACCGCGGCCGGCAAGATCGTCGAGGGAGACCGGGTCTGGCACCGGATGGGTGATATGGGCTACCTCGACGCCACTGGCCAGCTCTATTTCTGCGGCCGTCGCGTCCACATGGTCGTCACGCCCGGGCGCGTGTTCCACAGCGTTCCGGTCGAGAATGTCTTCAACCGTCATCCGGCCGTGAACCGCTCGGCGCTCGTCGGTGTCGCTGGCGAGGCGGCGCTCGTCGTCGAGCCGACGAGCGAACACTGGCCCCTCGCTGCCGGCGCCAGACGCCGACTCGCCGAGGAGCTCGCCGCGCTTGCCGCCGCCGATCCGGTGACGGCGCCGATCCGGCGCTATTACTTCCATCCGTCGTTCCCGGTCGATGCCCGACACAACGCCAAGATCTTCCGCGACAAGCTCGGCATCTGGGCCGCCACGCAGGTGGCCGTCGATCTCGACTCACGTTTCCCCGGGAGCGCCGGCATCGCATGAGGATGCTCGTCACGGGCGGAAGCGGCTTCGTCGGCTCGGCCCTCTGCCGCCGCCTTCATGCTCTCGGCCATGACGTCATCGCCCTCGCCCGGCGGCCGTCCCCCAGCCTGGCCGCCGCGGGGATCCGCACGGTGTGCCACGATCTCTCCGCCCCGGCGGACGACTCGACGCTCGCCGGGGTGTTTGCCGGCGCGGGGTGCGTCTTCCACACCGCGGCGCACGTGAAGATGTGGGGGCCTGAGGAGGCGTTCCGAGCCGGCAACGTGGTGGCGACCGGTAACGTCATCGCCGCCTGTCGTGAGGCCGGCGTGCCGCGGCTCGTCTTCACCTCTTCGCCGAGCGTGGTGGCGACGTCGGCCGGCCTGCGCGGGGTCGACGAGTCGCAGCCTTATCCGGCGCACTACGAAGCCTTCTACCCCGAGACGAAGGCCGAGGCCGAGCGATCGGTACTCGCGGCCCACGGCCCCGAGCTGCGTTCGATCGCCCTGCGGCCGCATCTCATCTTCGGCCCCGGCGACACGAACCTCGTCCCGACGATTCTCGCCCGTGCCCGGGCCGGCCGGCTCGTGCAGGTCGGGGACGGCAGGAATCTCGTCGATCTGACCTTCATCGACGACTGCGTGGAGGCCCACGTGCTCGCGGCGGCCGCGCTCGAGGAGCGGTCGTCGGCGGGAGGAAAGGCGTACTTCATCAGCCAGGGTACGCCGGTGCCGCTGTGGGCCTGGATCGGGCGGGTTCTCGAGTTCCACGGGGTTGCCCCGGTGCGGCGGAAGATCTCCGCGCGGCTGGCGCGGGCGTTGGCGACGGTGGCGGAGACGACCTGGCGGACGTGCCGGCTCCGCTCCGATCCCCCTCTGACGCGTTTTCTCGCGGAGGAGATGGCCACCGATCACTACTTCGACCTTTCCGCGGCCCGTCGGGAGCTCGGCTATGCCCCGAGCCTCACCGTTTGGGAGGCCACCGAGCGCTCGTTCGGCGGCATGATCCCTCCGGCGAAGGCTCCGGCCCGTTGATTGGACCGCCCGTTCATCGATGCGCCTTTCCATCGATCCGGGCCGGCTGGCGCGCGATCGGCATATGGTGACCCGGCCGCGGCTGACAACGGCCACAGGTGTCCGGTCGCGGAAGAAGGCAAACAGCCCCGACCCGGGCGGGCTCCTTGATCCCCGCCCCGCGGCGGCGAATGCTTCGGCGGATCCCGAACCGGCTTACCCCCCTGCCGACGCTCGCCTCGAGTGTCGTCGCTCGCCGTGATTCCGGCCCGGAATCCACTTCTCGGAAGACGTGCTGCCACGGAGTCCGCCCCAGGCGGAACCGGAGTGGAGCGTAGGCCGACCCGGGACTGACCGCCTCGTTCGGCGGTCGGGCCCGCCGTCATGGCCCCAGCCGTCTCCCGCTGCCCCGCCCCTCCGGCGGTAGCGGCCCACCCGAGGAGTTCCCGTGAAGCCTTCACTTCTCCGATCCCCCCGGCGGAACGCCGAACGCGTGTGCCGATGGCAGTGCGTGGTTGGATGGATCCTCGTGGTATCGCCATCGTGGCTCATTCCGGCCGACGCGGCGCCGATCGTGACCGGGATTCATCCGACCGGCATCGTGGCGCCACCGTCGCCTTTTCAGCGGTCGGCCTCTCAGCAGTCGGCAGTCGCCGCGAGCGATCCCTTTTGGCGCGTCGTCGCCCTCCCCGAAACGCCCCCCTTCCCTGCCTACGACGCCGCCATCTACTCGGGCCGGGGCCCGTCGTTCTACGTGCCTTCGAAATGGTTCCAGGGTGCCGAGGGAATCGACGGTGCCGGCTGGATCGGGCTGCGCCCCGAGACCACCAATTCGCTCTATCCTGCGAACGTGGGGGCGCAGCCCGACTACACCGTCATCTATGCGACGACGTTCACCGCCTCCGAATCGGGCGTGGCTTTTTTCAATCTCACGGCCACGGCCGACAACGAGCTTTCGTTCTTCGTCAACGGGGATGTCGCGGGAGTCATGACGCTCAATCCCACCATCATCGGTGGCACGCAGATCGATGTGTCCAAGCGGGGCCTCAACAGGCTCCATGGGTTCTTGGGATCCGCTGCCGTGAACGAGGGAGAGAACACGCTCTACGCCATCGTCCGGGATCGCTACACGCTCGACCCCCTGACGAACATCGGCGGCTACGGCCAGACCGGACTCCTCGTGGCATCGGTGCCGGAGCCGGGCGCGCTTGTCATGCTCGCAACCGGCATCGTCTGTGTGAGCCTCGGAGCCCGGTGGCGACGCATTCGTCGTCCGCTTCCCAGGTCAGCGGAGCCGAGTCAGCGTGGCTTGGCCGATTCGGTCGCCCTCGCAGCAGGCCCCGCCTCGCCCATCGGCGTCTGACCGTCGCCGTCCGCGAGGAGAGCGACGGCGGGAGGAGGGGGCATCCCTGGTCAGGAGCGGCCGAACGGCGCGGGTTTGACAGGGGCATATACGCGCGTATAGTCCACCGTTTGGTGGCGGTCGAGTGGGCATGAAGAAGCATGCGAGGTGCGGCGATGGACCGGGACGACGGGCGGATCGCGAAGGTGCTCGAGGAGCTTGCCGATCTGGGGCGGCGGATCGGCGAGCGGGCGGGTGAACTCGCCCGGCTGACCAAGGATCGACAGCGGGCTTCGACACCGCCGAGCGACGATGGCGTGGCCTGCGTCGCGGCGGCCGCCGCGGATCTCGCCTCAGAGGCGGCGGCGATGGTCGCCAGCCGTGAGCCGTCGAGCCAGGCGACATCGAGTCAGGTGACCGGTCACCGGCGAGCCCAGCGCGAGCCGTCCACGGCGACGAGAGACCACGCTCCTCGGAATCGCGCCGGCGCTCCCTCTGCTTCCGAGTCAGCGTCAGAGTCAAAATCCAAGTCCGAGGCCAGGAGAACGAGCCGGAGCAGGGCCACGCCGGCGTTCGAATCGCTCGAGGGGAATCCCCGGCCAGTCCTCAGGGCTGCTGGCCGTCGAAGCCGACGGAGTGGCATCGGGCGTGTCGTGCCGCGCGGAGTTGGGCCGCAGCACGCTCGGAAGAAGTCCGTCGGCCCGGTGGTCGCAAGCGCCGTCGTTCATCTCGTCGCGCTGTTCGGGCTGGCCACGATCTTCGTGGTGGTGGAGGCGAAGCCGATCCGTCTGGCGCTCACGGTCGGGGATGCGGCCGAGCCAGCCTTCGAGGAGGCGGCCTTGATCGCGATCGACACTCCGGAACAGCCGACCGAGCCGGTGGAGCTGCTTGCCGAGGCGGTGCCGACGGATGTGGAGCCGCTGGCGATCCTCGACCCTGCGCCATCGGAGCCGCCGCTCGACGCGCAGGCTCCGGCTGACGAGCCCGGGGGTGCGATCGATGCGCTCGATCCCGCC